>JAQSYB010000001.1 GCA_029256365.1 Clostridia bacterium | reverse complement strand
TTTGTAACCTTTATTCTCTTTAAAGCAGATTTAATATTTGCCAAACCGCTCACCTCCTTCAACACACAATTGACAAGTGGTATTTTATCATAATGAAAATTAAAATGCAAGTTAAATTAATAATCCATGCTTTTTAAATACAGTATGAGTTTTGTGTATAAAATAAATGCGATTAACAAAAACTTTATACAAAAAGTACTTTCGTACTTATTATAAACAATTTATTGGAAATTAACCAGAGCTTATTTTATTGGAGGTAATAATTTGAAAAACGTCAGAACAGACTTAGCCATTGAAGCAAGAGAGCTTTTTAAGAATGCCGATACTGGAGATATACCTGGAGTAAAGGTAGATGTAGATAAAAATGAGGATATCACAATTACTAGAGTAAATGTAGAAGAAGAAATCGGGGCTCGCATAATGGGAAAAGCCAAAGGGCATTACATAACCTTAGAGGTGCCTCGACTGAAGGACAATGATAAGGATTTGCAAGAGAATGTTAGTAAGGCTTTGGCTGTTGAAATTGCAAGCTTGGTCCAGCTGAATGATAAATCTGTTATTTTGGTAGTGGGCTTGGGGAATTGGAATATCACACCTGATGCCCTGGGACCAAAGGTAGTGGATCACCTTTTGGTGACAAGACACATAAAAGAATATATACCTGAGCAAATAGATGAAAGTGTGCGCTCGGTTTGTGCAGTAGCACCAGGAGTGTTGGGGATTACAGGCATTGAGACAAGCGAAATCATCAAAGGAATCGTAGACAGAATTAAGCCCGACGTGGTGATTGCCATAGATGCATTGGCATCAAGAAAGCTGGAGAGAGTCAATACAACCATCCAAATAGCTGATACAGGTATTAATCCTGGCTCTGGCGTAGGAAACAATAGAAAACAGTTGAGCAAGGAAACCTTGGGAGTTCCCGTAATAGCTATCGGAGTTCCAACCGTAGTAGACGCTGCAACAATGGCCAATGACACCATAGATTTGGTCATTGACTCCATGATAGAAGGGGCGAGTAAGGACAGCGAGTTTTACAAAGTACTAAAGGACATGAATAGAGATGACAAATACAAGTTGATCCATGAAGTACTCTATCCTTACTTTGGGCATTTAATGGTAACTCCAAAGGAAGTTGATAGACTGATAGAGGATATTTCAGTTGTGATTGCCGATGGACTGAATGTAGCTTTGCATCCAGGCATAGATACAAAGGACCTGGGAAGATATATCAATTAGAGCAGTTGATAAATAGAAAAAGAAGGGTTTGCCTCTTTGGCAAGCCCTTCTTTTTTTGTATCATATATTTCAAAAAATCGCATATATGTTTAAGAGTACTGTAGCACAAAAGGCAAAGACAGCAGCAGGGAACAACAGGAAGGTAGATGAAGTGAGGTGGATTTATGAAGATACAAGGATATCTATTGAAATATTTAATCATAGCAGCAATTGCAGTTGTTTTAATAACAGCAGGAATTTTGTTTGTTAGATGGCTATATTGGGACAACTCCTCAAATACAGCTTTAGAAGCATTTTCTGATTATGGGTCGGGTACAGAAGAGACGGCAAAGTACTCTGGCAACTTATATATTAATATTATCAACACAGCGATTCCATCTGCCAAGGTAGGCTATGAAAGCAAGTATGGGCAAAAGCTGCCTAGCTTTGCTGCTGCAACTTTTAGCAATATATTTAGTGGAATGAACTTTGATATAAAGGATCCTAAGACCTATTTTAGCTTTGTTTTCACTGCGTTCAGTCAATATGACAACGAAGGTGATTTGCTGGGTATGAATCCAGATGATGAGGACAGCAAATTGCCTGTAATTAGCAATTTTGATGAAGCACCAGAAGGCGAAATATACTTTAGCGAGGAAGAAGAATACAGAGCTGAAGAGGCTGCCAATGCAGGTGAATTGCCAACGGAAGGGAATGCAGCAAATGAAAATGTCAGCTTAACCGATCCGGAGAGATTGGAAATAGAAAAAAAGCTGCCATCTATATTGCTGCTGCATACACATTCCATGGAGACCTATTCACCATACTCCAATAATAATTATCACTCTTTAAATGAAAAGGAGAATGTAATTCAAGTAGGAAGCATCATGACAAATTTATTGGAAAGCAAATATAAATACAATGTCATACATGATGTTACAAAACATGATATGTATTCCTATGCGGATTCCTATATCAATTCACAAAAAACTATTATTGCACAATTGGAAAAGAACCCTTCTTTAAAAGTAGTAATAGATATTCATCGTGATGCAATGGCGGTGAAAAATGATAGAGAAGCTGAAACCAGAAAATCTGAGTATACAGCTACAATAAATGGCAAGAAGGCAGCCAAGATATCCTTTGTCATTGGACCTGACAACAAGAACTTTGCTGAGCTGAAGAGCTTTGCTGCATATGTGCAAAAAAAGATGGATAAACTATATCCTGGATTGTTCTTTAAAACAGTAATTAAACCAAAGGGTAAGTATAACCAGTTTTATAGAGATCATACTCTGCTTGTTGAAGTAGGCAGTACCTTTAATACAGATCAAGAAGCGAAGTATTCAGCTGAGCTTTTGAGTAATGTAATTGGGGATGTTCTAAAGGAACTGGAAAAGTAGGTGGCGATATGCAAAAGAGAAGTGAAGTGGGAAAACAAGAAAAAGTCTTTTTTCGAACAAAACTGAAACACACAGCTATCGTTGTGCTTTGCATGATGTTTGCCCTAAGCACAATATATGCTGTAGATATTTCTACATACAAATTGGCAAACAATAATACGGATCAATATGCAATGAGGATAACAAATCCAGGTGATAACAAGCTTCGCATTGATGTAGCGGGAAAGAGATACGATTTTGACATACAGAATTTGAAGTCATACACTGGCAAGCTTACTCAAAAAACGAAGATGCTTATAAAAGGAATACAAAGTAAGCTGCATTAATATATGAAATTACTTGGCTTGCATCACCTCGGTGGTGCTATTTTACTTTGGCGAAAAATGATAAAATATTTGATATTTCACCAAGAATTATTATATGCTATAATCTATAGGAGTTATGGATGTAAATACTTGAAGGAATTACCCTTTGTAGTTCCTTGGTGTTTTAAATATTTTATTGTATATAAACGAAGGAGGAAATCCTGTATGGCAAGTGACAGACAGAAATATATAAGAAACTTTTGTATAATAGCCCATATTGATCACGGCAAATCAACCTTAGCAGACAGATTAATTGAGAAAACAGGGGTATTGTCAGCAAGAGAGATGGAAGAGCAAGTACTAGATAATATGGATTTGGAAAGAGAAAGAGGAATCACTATCAAGCTTCAGAGCGTGAGGCTGAACTACAAAGCCCTAGACGGCAATGAATATACCTTTAACCTAATAGACACACCAGGCCACGTAGACTTTACCTATGAGGTTTCTAGAAGCTTGGCTGCTTGTGAGGGTGCAATTGTAGTAGTGGATGCAACACAAGGTATCGAAGCACAGACACTTGCCAATGTTTATCTCGCATTGGACAATAATTTGGAGCTTTATCCCGTTATCAATAAAATTGACTTGCCTAGTGCAGATCCTGAATTTGTAAAAAAAGAAGTTGAGGATGTAATTGGACTCGATGCATCAAATGCGGCATTGGTTTCTGCAAAAGAGGGCATCGGCATCGAGGAAGTTCTAGAAGGTCTTGTAAAGTATATACCTGCCCCTAGGGGTGACGAAAGTGCACCACTTAAGGCTTTGATATTCGATTCATATTATGATAGCTACAAAGGCGTTATAGCCATAATTAGAGTAATAGATGGAAGCATAAAGCCTGGAACGAAAATGAGAATGATGGAGGCTGGGGTCGAGTATGACGTCGTAGAGGTAGGAACCTTTAGACCTGGTATGCTGTCCAGAGATTGTCTGATGGCAGGGGATGTAGGCTACGTGGCAGCCAGTATCAAGAACGTAAAGGACGTCCATGTAGGGGATACCATTACAGATGCAAGCAATCCATGCAAACAGGCACTGCCTGGCTATAGAAAAGTAACGCCAATGGTATATTGCGGTATTTACCCTGCTGATGGTGCGGATTATGATAATCTTAGAGATGCGCTGGAAAAACTGCAGTTAAATGATGCTGCACTGATGTTTGAACCAGAAACCTCTGCAGCGCTTGGTTTTGGTTTCCGTTGCGGATTCTTGGGACTGCTGCATATGGAAATCATTCAAGAGAGATTGGAAAGAGAGTACGACCTTTATTTGGTTACTACTGCTCCCAGTGTTATATACCATATCATTAAAACAAATGGTGAAAAGATAGAGGTATCCAATCCATCTAATTTACCAGAACTACAGGAAATTGAACGTATGGAGGAACCTATTGTAAAGGCAACAATTATGAGTCCAACAGAATATGTTGGTCCTATAATGGATCTTTGTCAAAATAGAAGAGGAACCTTTATAAATATGGAATATATGGAGGCAACTAGAGTAATGCTGCATTATGATTTGCCTCTAAACGAAATCATTTATGATTTCTTTGATGCCTTGAAATCCAGAACAAAGGGCTATGCGTCCTTTGATTACGAGTTGAAGGGCTATGAGGAGTCCGAGCTGGTGAAGCTGGATATCTTGCTAAATGCAGAAATCGTGGATGCCCTTTCCTTTATTGTTCATAAGGATAAAGCTTATTCAAGAGGCCGTAACATGGCTGAAAAGCTAAAGGATGTCATACCAAGACAAATGTTTGAAATTCCAATACAGGCAGCAGTAGGCAGTAAAATTATAGCGAGAGAAACCATCAGAGCCATGCGCAAGGACGTTTTGGCAAAGTGCTATGGTGGTGACATCACTCGTAAGAAGAAGCTGTTGGAAAAACAAAAAGAAGGTAAAAAGCGTATGAGGCAGGTTGGCAATGTAGAGCTTCCACAGGAAGCCTTCATGTCAGTACTCAAGCTGGGAGACTAAGTAATACAAGGGATCAATAATTTGCAACATGCACATAAAGGAGAAGACCATGAAGGAAATCGGATTATATATACACATTCCCTTCTGTAAGCAAAAATGCAACTATTGTGATTTTAACTCCTATGTATGCAACGATGATAAGGTACAAAGCTATATGGATGCACTTTTAAAAGAAATTAAAATGTACATCCAGGAATATGGCTTCATATTTAAAACAGTTTTTATAGGTGGGGGTACTCCCACCTTTATTCATTATAAGCACATAGAAGATATCATGATGGAAATAAAACCATATATAGCGGAAGCGGCTGAAGTAAGCATGGAATGCAATCCGGGAACTGTGAATGAAGAAAGTCTTGGAGCCTACAGAAAAATGGGTATCAACAGGCTGAGCATCGGCTTGCAGGCATGGCAGCAGCCTCTGCAAAAGCAGTTGGGCAGAATACATGACACAGAGCAGTTTATACAGAATCTTGAACAAGCTCGCAAGGTAGGTTTTACAAATATCAATGCTGATCTAATGTTTGCTTTGCCCAATCAAAGCTTGGAGATGTGGCTGGAAACAGTGCAGAAGGTCGCCAGTCTTGGTGTAGAGCATATTTCCTGCTACAGTTTAAAAATAGAAGAAGGAACTCCTTTTTATAAGCTGTATCAACAGAATAAACTGCAGCCAATCGAGGATGAATTGGATAGAGAAATGTATCATAAGGCCATAGAGCTATTGAAAAAGCATGGCTTGGAGCAATATGAAATATCCAACTTTGCAGTGCCCGGCTTGGAGTGCAAGCACAATCTTATTTATTGGGAGAACAAAGAGTATTTGGGAGTCGGTGCCGGCAGCCACTCCAAAATAGCAGGAGTTAGATATGGCAATCATAGAATGCTGGAGCGTTATATAGAACATGTTGATAAAGGCAACTATCCAATAGATGAAAAAAATGTGATTGGACATGAAGAAGATATGTGGGAGACAATCATTCTTTCTTTGCGTTTGAACAAGGGGTTGGATGTGTTGGACTTTAACAATAAGTACGGGGTTTGCTTTGAAAGCAAATACAGTTTACCGATGGAAAAGCTGTTGAAGGGTGGACTTGTAGAAATAAGTGATAACCATGTAAGGCTTACATCCCTAGGTTCAGATTTATCCAATAGCGTATTTATAGAATTTTTATAGCAGCAGATATTTTAAGAAAATTTTATTTTACAAGTAGTTTTTTATAAAAATCTATTGACAAATAATTGTAATAATGATATTTTAAAAACAGAATTAGCACTCAACGCTAACGAGTGCTAACAAAGGCGGTGGAAATATGAATCTTGGAGATAGAAAAAGGCTTATACTGCAAGCCATAATAGAAGATTATATCAATACTGCGGAGCCTGTGGGCTCTAGAACCATTTCCAAAAAGTATCTAACAAACACCAGCCCTGCAACGATTAGAAATGAAATGGCTGATTTGGAGGAAATGGGGTATATCGAGCAGCCTCACACCTCATCAGGCAGAATTCCTTCTGATAAGGGCTATAGGCTGTATGTAGATCAGATGATGGAGCAGCAGGCAATCAATAAAAGCCAGAATGACATGATTAAAAAGCAATTTACAGATACATTGGGTGAAATAGACCGCTTAATTAAACATGCTTCGAAAATGCTGTCTCAAATGACACAATACACCTCTATTATTACTACACCACAAGTGAAGAAAACATACTTGAAGCATGTGCAGCTAATAAAAGTAAATTCCGATACAGTTTTGGCAGTAATCATTACGGATGCCGGAATCGTAAAAAATAGTGTACTGCGGTTATTGGGGGATATACCCAATGACGCATTGGAAAAAATAAGCAGTATATTAAATGAAAGTCTTAGCGGTATGTGTGTTGAGGATATTGCAAGCATTGCATTGCAGGATATCCCTGGAAACTATGCTGGCTATCAAGAGGTAGTAAAGCAGATTTTACCGGAGCTGATTCAAACCTTGATTTATTCGGATACAGTAGAAATATATCATGATGGAGCGGCAAACATTTTGAATTTGCCTGAATTCAACGATATTAGCAAAGCTAGAACCTTTCTGAATACTTTGGAAGAAAAGGATTTGATGTTTAACATTCTGAAGGATTCACAAGAAAATGTCAGTGTAAGTATTGGCAGTGAAAACAAATATGAACAGCTTCAAAATTGCAGTCTCATTACAGCTACATATAAATTAAATGGCAAGACCATTGGCTCCATAGGGGTAATAGGTCCGACCAGAATGGAATACTCCAAGGTGATTTCTGTAGTAGACTGTATGACCAATAATTTAAGCGATATACTAACTAAAATATTACGGGTATAGCAAATACCCAAAACTTAAAAGGTGGGCTGAAAAAAATGAAGCAAAAAGGCAAAGTGGAGAAGGCTTCTGCTGAGGCTGCAGAGGAACTGCACATCGATAAAACAATGGGTGTTGAAGTAGAGACGCCAGTTGGTGGGAACTCCGAGGAAGACACTGAGGTGCTGCAGTTGAAAAAGCAATTAGAGGAAAAAACACAGCAGGTTGATGAAAACTACAACAGACTTCTAAGGATGCAAGCAGAATTTGACAACTTCAGGAAGCGAACCATAAAAGAAAAAGAAGAGTTATATGTGTTATCTTTGGAGAAGGTTGTAACAGAGCTTTTACCTATAGTAGATAATATGGAAAGAGCAATTGCAGCCTTTAAAAAGAATGGATTGGAAAACAGCTATGTTGATGGGGTGGATATGATTCAAAAGCAACTGTTTGCAGTGCTTGAGAAGAATGGCCTAAAGGAAATAGAAGCATTGGGTATGGAGTTTGACCCAAATCTTCACCATGCAGTCATGCAGGTAGAGGGAAGCTGTGAAGAAGTAAATAAGGTTAAGGAAGTACTGCAAAAAGGTTATTTTCTTGGCTCAAAGGTGATAAGACCAGCAATGGTGCAGGTAGTAAGCAACTAATTAAATCAAAATAAATAGACTAGCAAGATGTATAAGGGAGGAAAAGAAAAAATGGCAAAAGTAATAGGAATCGACTTAGGAACAACAAACTCATGTGTGGCGGTTATGGAAGGCGGAGAGCCTGTAGTTATAGCAAATGCTGAAGGAAATAGAACAACACCTTCTGTAGTTGGCTTTGCGAAAAGTGGAGAAAGATTGATTGGGCAAGTTGCAAAAAGACAAGCCATCACAAATCCAGATAGAACTGTTAGTTCAATAAAGAGAGAAATGGGTACCAACCACAAAACAAACATAGACGGAAATGCATATACACCACAGGAAATTTCTGCAATGATCCTTACAAAGCTTAAGCAGGATGCAGAAGCTTATCTTGGTCAAAGTGTAACGCAGGCAGTTATTACTGTACCAGCATACTTCAGTGACAGTCAAAGACAAGCAACAAAGGATGCAGGTAAAATAGCTGGACTTGAGGTACTTAGAATTATAAATGAGCCTACTGCTGCAGCATTGGCATATGGTCTTGACAAAGAAGACAACCAGAAGATATTGGTATTTGACTTAGGCGGCGGTACCTTTGACGTATCCATCCTAGAGATAGGAGACGGTGTATTTGAGGTTTTGGCTACTAATGGTAACAATAGATTGGGCGGAGATGACTTTGACCAAAAGGTAATTGATTATCTAGCAGCTGAATTTAAGAAGGAAAACGGAATTGATCTGAAGGCAGACAAAATGGCGATTCAAAGATTAAAGGAAGCAGCTGAAAAGGCAAAGATTGAACTTTCAGGCGTGCTTCAAACAAACATTAACCTGCCATTTATCACTGCAGATGCGTCCGGTCCAAAACACTTGGATATTACAATGACAAAAGCTAAATTTGACGAGTTGACTCATGATTTGGTTGAGATGACATTGGAACCAACAAGAAAAGCGTTGTCAGATGCAAACCTGACTGCAGATAAATTAAACAAAATCATACTAGTTGGTGGTTCAACAAGAATACCAGCAGTACAGGATGCAGTGAAAAAGCTTACTGGCAAGGAGCCATTTAAGGGAATCAATCCTGATGAGTGCGTTGCAGTAGGTGCAGCAATTCAAGCGGCAGTGTTAACTGGTGAAGTGAAGGATGTATTATTGCTTGACGTAACACCATTATCCCTTGGTATTGAGACTTTAGGCGGCGTATTTACTAAGCTGATAGAAAGAAACACTACAATACCTTCAAAGAAGAGTCAAATCTTCTCTACAGCAGCGGATGGTCAAACCAGCGTTGAAATACACGTGCTGCAAGGTGAAAGAGAAATGGCTGCTTACAACAAGACCTTGGGAAGATTCACACTTAGTGGTATTCCACCAGCACAAAGAGGTGTTCCACAGGTTGAGGTTACCTTTGATATTGACGCAAACGGTATTGCTCACGTATCTGCAAAGGACTTAGGAACTGGAATAGAGCAAAAGGTTACCATCACAGCAACTACAAATCTGAATGACGAAGATATACAAAATGCTGTAAAAGAAGCTGAAATGTATGCAGCAGAAGATAAGAAGAGAAAAGAAGAGGTTGAGGTAAGAAATCAAGCAGACAGCCTGGTTTACCAAACTGAGAAATCTATGAAGGACCTAGGTGAAAAATTAACCTCTGAAGACAAAGCAAAGATTGATGCAGAGTTGAACAGAGTAAAGGAAGCGCTGACTGGTACCGATACAGAGGCTATAAAGAATGCTACAGAGGATCTTACTAAGGTGTTCTATGAGATATCTGGTAAGATGTATCAAGATGCAGGCGGCGCAGAAGGTGCTGGACCTCAAGCTTCTCATGAAGCAGGCAATGATGAGACAATCGATCCAAACTACAAGGTTGAAGACGATAAATAAAATTAGGAAACAAAATATTGACAATGACACAGCTAGAGCTATGCTCAATGCTGTGCATTGTCAATTACTTTTGAGGTGATAAGGGAATGGCAACCAAAAGAGATTATTATGAGGTTTTAGGCATAAACAAGGGTGCAAGTGAAGACGAAATAAAGAAGGCCTTTCGCGGCCTTGCTAAGAAGCATCACCCGGATGTAAACCAAGGCAATAAGGAATCGGAAGCTAAGTTTAAGGAAATAAATGAAGCCTATGAAGTCCTAAGTGACAAAGATAAAAAAGCCAAATATGACCAGTTCGGTCATGCTGGAGTAGATTCAAATGGCTTCGGCGGAGCAGGTGCTGGCGGTTTTGGCGGCGGCTTTGGTGGTTTTGAAGATATATTTGATATATTCAGCAATTTAGGTGGTTATGGATCCTCTGGAAGAAGCAAGAACGGACCTCGACAGGGTGCAGATTTAAAATACGAAGTAGAGATTGATTTTAAAGAAGCAGCCTTTGGCGTGAAAAAAGAAATTAACATTACCAGAAGTGAAAAGTGCGAAGAGTGCAAGGGAAGCGGTGCCAAAGCTGGCAGTGCAGTAGACACCTGCAAGAAGTGCGGAGGCACAGGTGAGGTAAGATATGCACAAAATACAGTTTTTGGCAGAGTGGTGAATGTACGCCCTTGTGATGATTGTCACGGTGAAGGTAAGATTATAAAAGAGCCATGTCCGAAGTGTGTCGGCAGAGGCACAGTAAGAAAGAATAAAAAGATTACCATAGAAATACCTGCTGGAGTAGACAATGGTTCTGTTATGCCTCTAAGAGGTGAAGGTGAACCTGGGGAAAAAGGCGGTCCTAAGGGAGATCTATATATTTACTTCAGAGTGAAGCCTCACAGCTTGTTTAAGAGAGATGGTATGAATCTGTTCTGTGAAATACCTATTTCCTTTGTACAAGCAACCATGGGAGCGGAAATATCTGTACCTACCTTGGAAGGGCAAGAGCAGTTTGAAATTCCAGAAGGCACACAAACAGGAACGACCTTTAAGCTTAAGGGACAAGGTATACCAAGTCTTCGAAGCAAAGCAAGGGGGGACCTATACTTCACGGTTAAGGTTGACATACCAAGAAAGCTAAGCGATAAGCAAAAAGAAGCCCTGAAGCATTTTGCAGATGCGATGGGAGAGGAAATCACAGGAAAAGGAAAAAGCTTCTTTGACAAGGTTAAGGATGCATTTAAATAAATAAAATTGGTAGTCCTTGCGGACTACCAATTTTATTTGTTATATCTTTTTTTGTATCTAAAACCTAAGACAATGAATACAACGGCCAATGCCAGATAAGTTGCGCCTGTTGAAGCTTTGTTATTTGTAAAATTGATAATGGAAATGATAATATCTACAATACCTGTAGCAAAGAAAATATAGCATATGAATTTTTCTCTCAAAACAACACACCTCTTTTGTTTGATTTATCTTCTTATTATACAACTTTTTACAACGAAATCAAATCTTGATTCTTTGGTGCCAGGCACCAAAAAAAGAAGATTTGCATGTCCGAGGAGCTTCAAAAAGGATAAGATATTGTATATATTGCTAATTTATATCCAATTATATATAATAAATAAGACAAAACGGACGAGGAAAGGATGAGACCTATGAAATATATTGAAGTACAGGTTACAACGACTACTGAGGCATCAGATGCCATATATTATATACTAAACGAGGCTGGGGCGGCAGGTGTTGTAATAGAGGATCCAAATGATTTTATCATGATGAATACAGATGAGAAAAGCTGGGACTATGTGGAGCAGGAGCTGATAGATTCACTAGGCACAGATGTTAAAGTGAAGGGCTATTTTGCAAATGAAGAATTCAATGATGAAAAATTGAAGGACATACAAATGAGAGTAAATCAGTTGGAGGAGTTTGGACTGGATAGAGGTCCCGGAACCATCGCAACAAAGGATGTTTATGATGAGGATTGGGCAAATGCTTGGAAGCAGTACTATAAACCTGTGAAGGCAGGCGAAAAGATTGTAATAAAGCCTACTTGGGAGGAATACCAGGCAGAGGCTGGAGATTTGGTAATAGAGATGGATCCCGGTATGGCTTTTGGTACAGGTACCCATGAGACTACTGTAATGTGCATAAAGCTGCTGGAGAAATATGTTACTCCAAACAGCGTGGTTTTTGATGTAGGCAGCGGCTCAGGAATATTGGGCATTTCTGCAGTGAAGCTGGGAGCAAAGCATGTGGAATGTGTGGATATCGATCAGGTTGCATGCAGGGTTGCAAATGAAAATGCAGTGCATAATAATGTAGTGGAAAAACTTCAAGTGAAGTGCGGAAACCTATTAGATGTAGTGAAGGAAAAAGCTGATGTAATCGTTGCCAATATTATTGCTGATATTATTATAGGCTTTGCACCAGACGCATGGAAAGCAATGAACTCCAAAGGAATATTTATTTCCTCGGGAATCATTAAGGATAGACGAGATGAAGTGTTGGATAAAATCTCAAGCAGCGGCTTTGAAGTAATTGAAGTCCTTGAAATGGGTGAATGGTGTGCCATAGCTGCAGGAAGGAAAGACAATGCATAGGTTTTTTGCAAAAATGGAAAATATCAAAGGCGATAACATCTACATCGATGGCGAGGATGTACAGCATATTTCCAGAGTGCTGCGGCTAAAGGAAGGGGACAAAATTGTTGTTTGCGACCAACAAGGAATGGACTATTCTGTTGCCATTGAGAGTATATCAAAGCACACAGTGAAAACTAGAATTATTGAAAAAGAGAATTCAAAGGGAGAACCCTCTATTGAGGTTGTTCTCTATCAAGGGATACCAAAGTCTACTAAAATGGACTTGATTATACAAAAGTGTACTGAAATGGGCATTACGAGAATCGTTCCGGTAATCACTGCACGTACTGTAGTAAGACTTGAATCAGAAAAGGATGAGATCAAGAAGGTTGCACGTTGGACAAAAATAGGAGAAGAAGCTGCAAAGCAAAGTGCGAGAGGGATTGTTCCTCAAATTGATATGCCGATGAATTTAGAACAGGCACTTCAGGACAGCAAACAATTGGATTTGGTATTGATACCTTATGAATGGGAAGAGAAGGTATCTGTAAAATCAGCACTAAAAGGTAAAGAACCAAAAGGCATAGGCTTTTTCGTAGGTCCAGAGGGCGGCTTTGACACCTTTGAAATTGATAAGGCAAAACAAAACAATTTGGTGCCTGTCACGCTGGGCAATCGAATCATGAGAACAGAAACTGCCGGTCTTGCAATGCTTACATGCATCATGTATGAATATGATCAAATGCAAAGAAGTGAATAGAATAGAGTACATTGGAGGAAGTAGCTTGAAGAAGGTTGCATTTTACACCTTGGGCTGCAAGGTGAATCAATATGAAACAGAAGCTATGATTGAGTCCTTTGAGGGTGCAGGTTATAAAACAGTTGAATATGAGGAAGGTGCGGATGTATATATTATCAACACCTGCACCGTTACAAATATGGGGGATAGAAAGTCTCGTCAAATCATTAGACGAGCTTTGGACAGCAATCCAGAGGCGTTTATTGCAGTCGTTGGCTGCTATTCACAGATTTCACCAGATAAGGTAATCGAAATTCCTGGGGTCAAGCTGGTGGTTGGTACCAATGAAAGAGCAAGAATCGTGGAGCTTGTAGAGTATTCCCAGGACAAAGAAGAAAAAGTAAATATGGTTTCTGACATTATGGAGGTCAATGAGTTTGAGGAAATGTCCATAAAAAATTATAAAAGCAGAACCAGGGCTTTTCTCAAAATACAAGAAGGCTGTGATCAATATTGCAGCTACTGCATCATACCTTATGCTAGAGGTCATATCAGAAGCCGCAAACCAGAAAGTATATTGGATGAGGTAAGGCATCTGGCTTTAAATGGCATCATGGAAATCGTTTTGACGGGTATACATGTTGCATCCTATGGTAGAGATTTGGGTGATACAAGCTTGATTGACATCATTGAACAGGTGCATCAGGTAGAAGGCATAACACGAATTCGAATGAGCTCGGTGGAGCCAAAGACTTTAAATGATGAATTCATAGACAGATTGTCTAAGCTCCCTAAGATTTGCAGGCATTTTCATTTATCTCTTCAAAGTGGCTGCGATGCAACTCTTAAGAGGATGAATAGAAAATATACTACAGAGGAATATATTAATGTGGTAAAGAAGCTAAGGGTTGTTTTTCCTGATGTTGCGATTACAACGGATTTGATTGTAGGCTTTCCAGGAGAAACTGAGGAAGAATTTGAAAGCACGGTTGATTTTATAAAAAAAGTAAACTTCAGCGGGATACATGTTTTTAAATTTTCCCCAAGAGAAGGTACACCTGCAGCGAAGTATAAGAATCAAGTTTCGCCGCAGATTAAGGAGCAGAGGAGCAGTGTAATAACAGAAATTGCCCTGGAAATGGAGACTGCTTTTAAAAACAAATTTATAGATAAAAAAATGGAAGTTTTATTTGAGTATAAGCTTCAGAATCAAGACAATGCCTATGAAGGTCATACAGATAACTACCTTAAGGTCATTGCTGTTTCAGATGAAAGCCTCAGAGGCAAGCTTATCCCGGTAAAAATCATATCTTTGAAAGAAGATTTTTTACTAGGAGCCCTTGATGAAACAAATAAAATAATCTAATATATCAGTTTTGCCAGCAGGATTTCACCGATTCATGTTGAATAATAATATATTCATACAGCTATTTTAAAGCTGTTATTTTCATATACTAGTAGGGAGGTGAAGGCTTGTCAAATTGCATTTTTTGCAAAATTGTAAATGGAGAAATTCCATGTAATAAGATTTATGAAGACGATAAGGTTCTAGCGTTTGAGGATATCAATCCTGGAGCACCTGTTCATATATTGGTAGTACCGAAGCAGCATATACAGTCAGTTCTTGACTTAAATGAAAGCAATAAATATGTAACGGTTGATATTTTTGATGCAATCAATAAAATTGCAAAGATGTTAGATATTGATAAAGATGGTTTTAGAGTAGTAGCAAATACAGGTGCAAACGGTGGTCAAACCGTTGCCCATTTGCATTACCATATACTTGGAGGAAGAAGTTTACAATGGCCACCAGGTTAAATAATTGTAAGGGTTGACACACTATGGTTTAATAATGTATAATTATTTGAGTGTGTTTTATTCCCACTATCTAAAACAGTATATTGGTTATACTGTGAGCATTGTTATCAGCGGAGGGAGGGAAATTAGATGTCTGAAATCAGAGTTGGTGAAAATGAATCTCTAGAGAGTGCATTAAGAAGATTTAAGAAAAAATGTGCAAGAGCTGGAGTTTTGGCTGAAGTTAGAAAAAGAGAGCACTATGAAAGCCCAAGCGTAAAGAGAAGAAAAAAGTCTGAGGCTGCTAGAAAAAGAAAAACAAAATAAAGAAGGTTGATATTAATGTCCCTCAAAGAAGTTTTACAGCAAGACCTTAAAACTGCAATGAAAGATAAGGACAGCATTAGAAAGAACGTAATTGTTATGACTAGAGCTGGTATATTGCAGATTGAAAAGGATAAGAAGATTGAGCTTGATGACGAGGGGGTCATTGAGGTTGTTGCCAAGGGAGTGAAGATGCGTAAAGACTCCATTCCTGAGTATGAAAAAGGCAATAGACTAGATCTAGTAGAGAATATTCAAAAAGAGATAGATATATTAATGGCCTATCTTCCGCAACAGCTTTCAGAAGATGAAGTCAGTAGAATAATTGCTGATACAATAATCGAAGTTGGTGCACAAAGCGCTAAAGACATGGGTAGAGTTATGAGTGCTCTGATGCCTAAGGTAAAAGGTAGAGCAGACGGAAAGCTCGTAAATATATTAGTCAAACAGCAATTGCAATAACAAAGAACTGAAATCCTTAAGGATTTCAGTTCTTTTTATTTATTTTAAGCATAAGTTCAGCAATTCACCCTTTGTTAAGAATTACAAAAAGTGGTATCATAGGAATAGGAGGTGTATTTATGCTAGAAGGTTTTTATCAAGGTATTAATTTGTTCACAGCCTTTTTATATGTATTGGGCTTGGTATTATTATTAGTTGAAGTCGCTTTTCCTGGCTTTGGTGTTGCAGGAATATCGGGGATTATTGTTGTAATAATCAGCATAATAATGATATCGGCCAGTCCCATTCAAGCATTATTAATGATGATTGGAACAGCAGCCTTTGCTGGTTTATTGCTTGTTGCCATGATAAAGCTAGGGTGGGCAAAAAAATATCTGAAATCCTTTGTACTAAACACTGAACAGAAAAATGAAGAAGGTTATATCAGCAATGATAAGTATACTAGCTTTATTGGAAAAAGGGGCATTGCAGTTACGCCCATGAGATCAGCAGGTATCATAATGATAGATAACATGAAATTGGATGCGGTTTCAGAAGGCGAATTTATTAATAAGGATGCCTTAGTAGAAGTGATTAGAGCAGAGGGAAGCAGTTTGTTTGTAAGAGAAATAAAAGAAAATTAAAGGAGGAAGAACATGATTTTTGAAATAGTACCGATTTTTATTATCTTTTTGGTTATATTGGGTATTACAATTTTCTTTAGTTTTGTTCCATTGGGATTATGGATTTCCGCAATTTCAGCAGGAGTAAACGTTGGTATCTTTAATTTGGTAGGTATGAGACTTAGAAGAGTTTCACCTGGAAGAATTGTAAATCCACTGATAAAGGCTAGAAAAGGTGGCATAAATGTAACAGTAAATCAATTGGAAGCACACTACCTTGCTGGTGGTAATGTTGATAGAGTAGTAAATGCTTTGATTGCTGCGCAAAGAGCAGATATCGATTTGCTTTTTGAAAGAGCAGCCGCTATTGACCTAGCAGGAAGAGATGTATTGAATGCAGTTCAGATGAGTGTTAATCCAAAGGTAATAGAAACTCCAGTTATTGCAGCTGTTGCAAAGGATGGTATCGAAGTAAGAGCAAAAGCCAGAGTTACAGTAAGAGCCAATATTGAGAGATTGGTAGGTGGCGCCGGCGAAGAAACCATCATAGCCAGAGTAGGTGAGGGTATTGTAACAACTGTAGGTAGCAGCGAGAGTCATAAGGCGGTTTTGGAGAATCCAGATTCAATATCTAGAACTGTTTTGGCAAAGGGACTTGATTCAGGTACTGCCTTCCAAATACTATCCATAGATATAGCTGATGTGGATATCGGTAGAAACATAGGAGCGCAGCTGCAAACAGATCAGGCAGAAGCAGATAAGAGAATCGCACAGGCTAAAGCAGAGGAAAGACGTGCAATGGCTGTTGCAAAGGAACAGGAAATGAAGGCTGCAGTGCAGGAAATGAGAGCTAAGGTTGTTGAAGCGGAAGCAGAGGTTCCAAAGGCTTTGGCAGATGCATTGAAAAATGGTAGACTTGGCGTACTGGATTATTATCAAATGCAGAACATACAAGCAGATACCCTGATGAGAGATTCGATATCTAAGGGCGGTAAATCAGATTCTCCAGGTATTGATAAGAAATAGAATAAGCCCTTCTCATTGAAAGGCGGGATGTAGTTGGAATCGATTATTTTATTTGCTTTGTTTGCAGTATTGTCGTCGGTGTTTCAGAACGCGATGAAAAATAACAAGCAAAAGAAGCAGGCAGCACCGGAAGATCAAAGTATGAAGCCTAGTGTACAGCCCACTGTAAAGGCAAAAAGAAAATTCAATGTAACCAACCTGGGTGAGGTTAAGAGTCAGCATGAGGATTCGATGCATAAGCCAGAGATGCAAAGTGTGTTTGGTAGCATAGAGCCTAATTTATATAAAGAGGTCATTCAAAATAAAACCTCAGAGCCAATATGGTCAGAAGATCAAAATGATATGATTGCTGATGGGGAAGCTTACAGCATGGAGACGGATAATTCTTTTAACGATCTGCAGAGAAGTATCATAATGGCCGAGGTATTGGGAAAACCCAGAGCTTTGAAAAGAAATATAAGATAAAAGTACAAAAGGTCAAGCAATCAATTTGCTTGACCTTTTGTACTTTTTTGGATGTTTTTTATTCTATTTAAAGTAGCTTAGCATAGATTTATATAGAGGTGGGTGTTATGAACAAAAAAACTTATAAAATAAAGGAAACCCTTTCAAATGCCTTAGAGCTTCCTAAAGATATTATACTAGATGTAGCAAGGGTTACGATGATTGGCAGCAATCATGTTATAGTGGAAAACCACAAGGGAATATTGGAATATAACGAGGATCAAATCAGGGTAAATACCGGGAGTGGGATTCTCATTGTTATTGGATCAAAGCTTAATATAAAATCAATTCTTCAGGAGGAAATAACCATAACTGGAGAGATAGACAGTGTGGGTTATTAAGCTTTAATCAGAATACCAAATACTTCCTAAGGCAGAGAGGAGTAAGAGTTATGATAATCATACGATTATGGAATTTTTTGAGAGGATATGCTATTATTATTGTAGAAGGCTTGAAAATCGAACGTTTTATAAATATGGCAATATCAAACGGAATATATATATGGGATATAAAAAAGCTAAGCTATACTTCTATTAGCGCTAAAATTGGATTAGAAAATTTTGGTAAAATGCGAGAAATAGTACGGAAAACCGATAGCACCATCGTTATTAAGGAAAAAAGAGGGTTCCCCTTTATATTGAAGGATTTGAAGAGACATAAGCTTTTTGCAGCTACTGTAATGATTCTTTTGATTATGATTTATGTGATGTGTTCCTATGTATGGATGATTGAAGTAGTAGGGACAAAAACCATTGATCCCAAAGTAGTTATGGATATTGTTAATCAGGAGGGACTTAAGGAAGGCGTACGTAAAGCAAAGTTGGATAGGCACTCCTTAGAAAACAAGATACTGATCAAGCTGCCGCAGCTTTCCTGGGTTGGCATACAAGTGAGAGGAACCAAGGCAGTTGTAGAGGTAGTAGAAAAAAGAGAAGAGCCTGAGCTGATTAGCAAAACGGATGCATGCGATATCGTTGCTGCCAAAAGCGGAGTCATTCATAAAATTTTAGTGTTAAATGGCGATGGAATCGTTAAGGATGGAGTTACCGTCAAGAAAGGTCAAGTGCTTGTAACGGGCACAATCCTGAGAGAAAACTCAGAACCACGACTGGTGCACTCTTTGGCTCAGGTTACAGGTAGAACCTGGTATGAAGATGCAGAGCAAATGGATTTGCAGCAGATTGAATTTAAGGACACCGGCAGAAAAACCACCCAATATATGCTAAAACTATTGGATAAAGAGGTGGGCTTCAAAAAAACAATACCCTACAGCGAATATAATGAGGTAAGAGAGGAAAAAAATATAATAAGCTTTGGAAATTATGTTTTTCCGATTAAACTTATCTCTATTCGATACAATGAACTTGTAATTGTACCCAAGACTTTGACAGTAGAACAAGCAAAGAAAAGATGTGAAGAAAGGCTAAATGAAAGGCTGAAGCTGCATCTGTCAGAGAACGCAGTGGTTCTAGATAAAAAAATTAACTATGTGGAAGAAAAAAAGTCGGTTATGGCAAAGATATCCGTAGAGATACTAGAGGAAATCGGAGTAAAGAAGAGAATACAAGCTAAATAACCTATGGTACAATGGGAGGAAAATGACTTGATCAATAATTTCGCAGGAAAAAGCATGGCATTGGTTGACATTGAAAAGACACAGGAGCTTTTTGGAAGCTACGATGAAAACTTGAAAATAATCGAAAATGAGCTGCTTGTATCAATATTAATCAGAGAAGACGAGTTACGGATTATAGGTGAGGATAAGAATATTGATAGGGCAAGAAGAGTATTAGAAATATTGATGAAGAAGCAAGATGACAGAGAAGAGATCAATAGTCAGATTGTAAGCTATATCATTGCCCTTGTCAAAGAGGAAGATGGGGTTGGCAAGCAAACCTATGATTTTGATGATGTTGTCATTACAACAGCCAGAGGCAAGGTGATTAAGTGCAAGACCTTGGGCCAAAAGGATTATATCAATTCCATCAAACAAAATGATATCGTTTTTGGCATTGGACCTGCTGGTACTGGTAAGACATATTTAGCTATGGCTATGGCTATAAAAGCCTTTAAAAATAGAGAGGTAAACAGAATCATCCTAACGCGTCCAGCGGTGGAGGCAGGGGAAAAGCTTGGATTTTTACCTGGAGACTTACAAGAAAAGGTTGACCCTTACTTAAGACCATTGTATGATGCGCTTCATGACATTATGGGCATTGAGGTTTTTCAAAAAAACATGGAAAAAGGTCTTATTGAGGTAGCGCCTTTGGCATACATGAGAGGCAGAACTTTAAACGACAGCTATATTATATTGGATGAAGCTCAAAATACCACTCCGGAGCAAATGAAAATGTTTTTGACCAGATTGGGTTTTGGTTCAAAGGTGATTGTCACAGGCGATATTACACAAATTGATTTGCCTAGAGGACGGGCCTCAGGTTTAAAGACAGTTATGGGAATATTGGAAGGCATCAAGGGAGTAGATTTTATATATTTCAATGAAAAGGACGTAGTTAGACACAAGCTGGTGCAGGATATTATTAAGGCCTATGAAAGGTACGAAATAAATAAAGAGGATCTAAATGATTTCTCGGAATAACAGGTGATAAAATGGCTAATAAGCTTAGAAACCTTAAAAATGTAAATGAAAAAGTGAAGAATTTTATTAAAATAGATTTGACAACAAAGTCTTTGATATTTTTTGGTTTGTTTTTAGCCATCTTGTCAATTTTTGTGATTAGTACAGCACCCCAAAGATACGATATCAACGTAGGAGACGTAGCCATAGAAGATATCTACGCTCCTTCTGATTTGGTGGACAAGACTGCTACGGAAATTAAGATTAAAGCAGCAGAAGAGGCGGTACAAGCAGTCTATAATCTAGATAGGACTGTGCAAATTGACATTCAAAAAAAGATTGAGACTTTTTTTTCGATACTGACAGAAATAAGAAGTATAGTAGATGTGGACAACAATCAAAAGCTTCAATTAATGGAGCAGCAGTCTAACATAGGGTTGAATCAAGGGGACTACAAAGCACTATTAAAGGCAGATACAGTGGAGCTTAACAAGCTAAAGGACAAAATACTATATATCACAAATCAGTTGCTAAATGAAAATATTGAAGAAGCAAAATTAAATGATAGAAGAGAATCCATTAAGGAATTCTTTAATAATTTGACAGATAATAGTGAATTAAATAAATTAGGTGCAGATTTATCAATCATTATCATTAGACCTAACATGTTCTATGATGAAGAAGCTACGACGGCACAAAGAGAAGAAGCCAGAAGAAATGTAGAGCAGGTTATTATCAAGAAAGATTCAAAAATCATCACAAAAGGTCAAGAGGTTACAGCGCATCAGCTCAGTCTGCTGGAGGCCTTTGGATTATTGGACAATGGCAGAAGCAATTCTACAGCATTTAGATTATATGCCGGCTATTCTTTAAGTATCATGGCTGGAATTTTCATATTGATATTGTATTGTAATTTATTTGCAAGAAAGCAGTGGGAGAATAACAGTGAGCTTTTTCTGATCGGATTGATTATAGTAATATCTCTTATTGCTGCAGCCGGGGCAAAAAGTATTTCTGTATATCTTATTTTACTGCCAGCATTCTCAATGGTAATTTCAATCATGATTCAGCCTAAAATCGCCATCATTACAAATATCATTACTGCAGTTTTTATAAGCATGATCACCGGCTTAAATGCAGAAGTATTGGTAGCTATGCTTGTAGCAGGTATATCTGGAGCACTGTTGGTACATAAGACACATCATAGAGGAACAATCGTATTAGCTGGGCTAGTGGTTAGTGTGATGAGTGTAATGATCATTATAAGCTTTGGTCTAATCAATAATTATGACACCCGAATTATGCTGACAAATGCAATGTTTGCCTTTGTTGGGGGTATCCTTTCGGCAGTCTTAACCATAGGTACACTTCCTTTTCTAGAAGCTACCTTTGATATCATAACACCCATCAAGCTCTTGGAGTTGTCAAATCCAAATCAGCCATTGCTGCGAAGACTGCTTATAGAGGCTCCAGGCACCTATTATCACTCAATACTAGTAGGAAATTTAGCAGAAGCAGCAGCCGAGGAGATCGGTGCAAATTCACTACTTTGTAGAATAGGGGCATATTATCATGATATAGGAAAGCTGAAAAGGCCATATTTCTTCAAGGAAAATCAGATTACAAAGGATAATCCTCATAACAAAATTACACCTAACCTAAGTACATTGATCATAACCTCTCACGTAAAGGATGGAGTAGATTTGGCAACGAAAAATAAGCTGCCTTCTTCTGTAATCAATATCATACGTGAGCATCATGGCAATACCTTGGTAGCGTATTTTTATCATAAGGCTATGAATAGTGAGGTGGCAGAAGCTGTAACAGAGGATAAATTCCGATATAATTTCCCAAGACCTCAATCTAAGGAAGCTGCGATTGTCATGCTGGCTGATTCTGTAGAAGCCTATATCAGATCTTTAACTGAGCCAACACAGAACCAAGTTGAGCAAGGAGTTCGGAAGATTATAAAGGATAAACTGCAGGATGAACAGCTGGATAAAACAGATCTTACCCTGAAGGACTTAGATTTGGTAGTAAAAGCTTTTGTAAAGGTATTGGCTGGTATATTCCATGATAGAATTGAGTATCCAGAAACAATCAAAGATATACAAGCGGATTAGAATATCAGTGTTTATTGAGGTAATAATATGTACAACGAAAGAATAGGAATAAGGAGTTGGATTGATGAGTGTTTTAATAGATAACAGACAGGACAAGATTGAAGTAGATTCCAATATGGAGGCCTTGGTGGAAAAGGTGGTTCAAAAGGCTTTGGAGATTGAAGTAGAGGATGATTATGAAGTAAGTATATCCTTTGTCGATAACCAAGAAATAAAAGAGCTTAACAAGCAATATAGAGGCAAAGACATACCGACAGATGTACTCTCCTTTCCATTGATGGAATTTGAAGAGACAGAAGTAAATTATAATAATGCAGATGAATTTGTTCAAGAGGATAGACTTTTGGGAGATATCGTAATATCTCTTGAGAAGACACAAGAGCAAGCTTCTGATTATGGCCACAGCTTTGAGCGGGAGCTGTCGTTTTTGGTGGTCCACGGAATACTGCATTTGCTAGGAATGGATCATGAGGATGAGCAGCAAGAAAAAGAAATGCTGCAAAAGCAGGATAATATACTGCAACTGCTTAATATAACTAGATAAAAGGAAAATAGCATATTGAGAAATAGAAGATTATTAGATAGCTTTGGCTTTGCCCTAAGTGGTTTGATTTACTGCTTAAAAACTCAAAGAAATATGCGCATACATCTAACAGCTGCTTTGTTGGTAACTATAATCAGTCTATTTTCAAAGCTTAACAAAACAGACATTATAATGCTTGCATTTGCAATTTCTTTGGTGCTTATTTGTGAGATGATCAATACGGCGATTGAGAAGGCAATAGATTTGGTTACAGACAAGTTTCATCCCTTGGCTAAGATTGCCAAAGATGTAGCAGCTGGGGCTGTGTTTCTTGCAGCAGCAAATGCATTGGTAATTGGCTATTTGGTGTTTTTCAATAGAATGATTACCACGACTGAAACAATAATCTCTAGAATTCTAAAATCTGAGCTGCACATTACGACACTTATCATCTTGGGGATCCTGCTGCTGGTTGTCTTAATTAAAATGAAATTGGCATCTCATAACATACTGCAAGGAGGTATGCCAAGTGGTCATGCAGCGGTTGCATTTTCTTTGGTAACAGCTGCTGCAATATTAAGTGAAAATGTTTTGGTAAGTTTTTTTGCTTTTCTACTTGGCTTCTTGGTTGTTCAAAGTAGAGTAGAAAGCAAAATTCATAGTGTGATTGAGGTTGTGTTAGGCGCTGCCTTAGGAATACTGATAACATTACTGATATATAACATTTTTGTTATTTAGATTGAGAAAGTGGGGGGCAGTATTATGAGAAAGCATACTATTTTTATAATCGTACTATGCTTCATATTGAGTTTATCAGGCTGTAGCAAAGGAGCGAAAACAAATGAGGAACTTCCTGCATCAAGCGATAACTTAAATCCTATAGTAGTGGAGACACCTATACAAGAGACGCCCGTCGTAAAAGAACTGTTTCTATGTCCTTTGACAGGGTTGCCTATTGCGGAAGAAGAAGTGGGCTTGAGACCCGTAGCAGTGATGATGGATAATATGGCAAGTGCAAGACCTCAATCCGGATTAATGAATGCGGACATCGTATATGAAATGCCGGCAGAGGGTGGGATTACGAGATATTTAGCAATTTATCATCATCAAAATCCGGATAAAATTGGCCCTGTAAGAAGTGCAAGATCTTATTTTATCGATAAGGCAATGGAATTCAATGCTGTTTTTGTACACTGTGGAGGAAGTCCAGAGGCATTAAAGGATATTACAACCCTAAAAGTGGATTCTTTAAACGAATTGAATGGAGAAAAAAACTTTTGGAGATCCAACGATAGAAAAGCACCACATAATTTATATACCAATACAAAGCTAACTCGTGAAGTAATGGATTTTAAAAAGTGGTCTAATGAAAAGTGGTCATATGGTTTGGATTTTAGCGACAGCATTCTAGATTTAGATGGAAAGACAACCAAGAGCTTAGTCATAGATTATAAGCATAATTATAAAGCTGGTTACAATTACGATGAAAAGCAAAAGCTATATTTTAGAACAATAAATGGTGTAAGATTAAAGGATAAAGATACAAATACCGAAATAAGTACTGTAAACATCATAGTAGAGAAGGTAAACTCTAAAATTGTTGACTCTGTTGGACGTTTGGATTTATCCAATGTCGGTACTGGCAAAGGATATCTGATTACAAATGGAAAGCTTATTGAAATAAAGTGGAGCAAAAAAAGCAGACAAGGCAAAACAGAATATACAGACTTAAAGGGAAATCCCATCCAACTAAACAAAGGGAATACCTGGATTCAAGTTGTACCAAACTATGCAACAATTGAAATTAAGGAGTAAATGATATGGATTACAATCACTTAGTTACAGCTGCAAAGAGCGCAATGGAGCATGCATATGCAAAGTACTCAAAGTTTAAAGTAGGCGCTGCCTTACTCACAAAGAGTGGTAAGGTATATACAGGCTGCAATATTGAAAATTCGTCCTACGGAGCAACCATCTGTGCAGAAAGAGTGGCTTTTAGTAAGGCGATATCTGAAGGTGAGCAAGAAATTGAAGCCATTGCAGTTGTAAGCAGCAGCGGAGATTATACATATCCATGCGGCATTTGCAGACAGTTTATGTCAGAGTGGGGAACAGATTTAAAACTAATATTTGAAAATGGCAAGGATACAAAGGTTTACACCTTGAAGGAATTGCTGCCAGAAGCTTTTACAAAATTCTAAGGATAAAACTATGAGGTGATAATTTGGAAAAGAAGTTTAAGTCAGGCTTTGTATCGGTAATCGGTCGGCCAAACGTAGGAAAATCTACACTAATTAATCAGCTGCTGGGAGAGAGAATAACCATCATCTCCAGCAAACCCCAAACAACTAGAAATTCAATACGGTGCATCTACACAGATGAGCAAAGTCAAGTTATTTTTATTGATACACCGGGGATTCATAAGCCCAAGCATAAGCTTGGAGAGTATATGGTAAATGCTGCAACTGAGTCACTTAAGGGAGTCGATGTAGTCATTGCAATCATTGATGCATCACTAGATATCAGTCCTGCTGATATGGAAATTATTGAAGTGGCAAGAGAAGTAGAATCACCGGTAATACTTGTGCTAAACAAAATAGATAAGATCGATAAATCTAAATTAGAGATATTATTGACCAAATTCAGTACAGATGAGAGCCAATTTGACTGCTTGATACCAGTATCTGCAAAAGAGGGCACCAATACCAATGCAGTACTGGATGAAATCGTGAAAAGGCTGCCAGAGGGACCACTGTACTTCCCTGCTGATATTACCACAGATGTTACGGAACGATTTGTAGTATCGGAATTTATCAGAGAAAAGATTCTTGAGCTTACCTCAGATGAAGTACCCCATGGTACAGCAGTAGAGGTTGATTCTATGAAGGAAAGAGAAGGGGGAGGCATGATAGATATTGAAGCAAATATCTATTGTGAAAAGGATTCTCATAAGGGCATCATAATAGGCAAGCAAGGAAAGATGCTTAAGGAAATAGGCAGCAAAGCCAGAATAGACTTAGAGAATCTGTTGGACTGTAAAGTTAATTTGCAGCTATGGGTAAAGGTTAGGAAAAACTGGCGAGACAACAACTCCATTTTAAGGAACTTGGGATACAAGTAGGAGTGAAACATGGGAATTTCTAAGACTCAGGGTATTGTTTTGAAATATACAAATCTGGGAGAAGCAGACAAAATACTAACAATTCTTACTCGAAGCAAAGGCAAGGTAAAAGCGGTAGCCAAAGGCTGCAGGAAACCGAAAAGCAATCTACTGGCTTCTAGTGAGATCTTTGCCTTCAGTGAGTTTGTACTTTATAAGGGCAGCAGCATGTATCATATTTCTCAGGCTGATACAAAGGAGACCTTTTATAATCTTAGAAATGATTTGTTAAAGCTTTCCTATGCAGTTTTCTTTGTAGAAATGGCAGATGCTGTTTCTGAGGAGGAATTAACAAATGAGAGGTTGTTCCTGCTATTGGCCAAAGCACTATATTATTTGGCTGAGGGAGAAATACCGATAGGTCTGATAAACTTAGCTTACCAGCTGAAGCTGATGGATATAAGTGGATATAGGCCAAGCATACAACGATGTGTTCACTGTGGTAAGACTGAGGTGCAGGGATATAAATTTGATATCGTGCTGGGTGGCATTATATGTGATGAATGTGAAAAATTTGGAAAAAACATTATAAGAGTGAGTCCAGGCAGTTTGGAAGCAATCAAATCTCTATTAAATAGTGAAATTTCAAGACTAAACACTCTAAAAATTGATAATACTATTTTTAATGAGATTGACAAATTGACAAAAAGGTTTGTAGAAGCCCACCTGGATAAGCACTTTAAGAGCTTGGACTTCCTAAACGAAATAAAAAACAGTAATGTATAAAATAATTGTAAAGTAAGAAAGGAGACTGTTCGATGGATATTTCACTAGAAAAAATCGACATTATAAGAGATAGGACTGGTGTCAGCTATAAGGAAGCAAAGGAAGCCTTAGAAGCAGCATCAGGCAACGTTGTGGATGCCCTGATTAATATTGAAGATGCAGGCAGCAAGAAGTGGGGAGAAACTGTAACAGAATCAATATCCGTTAAGGGTTCGGAAGCGATGGATAAGCTAAAATCTATACTAAACACTGGTAATGTTAGCAGGATAAAAGTTAAGAAGGATGATTATATCATACTTGATATTCCTGTAACAGCAGGAGCAATTGGTGCACTTGCTATACCACTTTATACAGCAGTAGGTGCAGCAGCAGCTTTGTTGACAAAATGTACAATAGAGGTTGAGAGACCAAATAAAGAAGTTATTACGATAAATGAAGTAATAACAAATACTGCTGATGATATTGCATCAAAAATTAAGAACATGGCTGGAGATATCAAAAAAGCAACCACTGGTCAGCGTAAAGAAGATGAAAATATAGAGCAATTTACTTATAAAACATCTGTAGAATTTGACACCACTACTGATTCTGAGGATAGTCCTTTTAAACAGTAGACATATCACATGACGAAAAACCCTTGTTTGAAAAAATGAGGGTTTTTTCTTGTGATTTTATAGTAGATTTTAGTGAATAGTAAGTACTGCTATTCCAATAAAGATAAAAATAGTGATATAATAAATGTGCAAGTTTCAACGTGTTAATTTTGGATAAAATGTGAATGCTTTATCAAATTTGCAATATTTTCATTAAAATGTTGCAGTTATTTGAACATTTATGATAATATTTATTGTGGGCTGAGTACATTAGCAATCTTTTTTTGACGTAATCTTTGAATATTAAATTCATAGATGTGGAATCATATAATGTGATTTTTATTGGAGAAATTTAACTAAAATACCACTTTGAAATATGAATATATCAAATATTGGATGGGCAGGTGATTGTTATGGAATTTACAAGCAGACAAAAGCAAATAATTGAACTTGTAAAAGAAAACCAGCCTATAACCAGCAGTCGGTTAGCTGAAAGTCTAAAAGTAAGCAGGGCTGCAATTCGTCCTGATTTGTCGGTGCTTACCATGTCTGGGGTTCTGGAGGCAAAGCCCAAAATGGGCTACTTCTATAAAAGTGGTACGATATTTGATGTAATAAAAAATGTTAAAGTAAAAGAAATCAAATCTCAACCTGTTATGGTAGCAGAAGACACGACTGTATATGACGCGATTATAAGGCTATTTCTTGAGGATACAGGTACTGTATATGTAGAAAACAATGGATTTCTATCCGGGGTGGTATCTAGAAAGGACTTTATCAAAATAGCAGTGGGTAATACTGAGGTAAAAAAGCTGCCAATTGGGATGATTATGTCTAGAATGCCTAAAGTGATCTACACAACCGATGAGGAAAGTGTGTTGGATGCAGCAGAAAAAATAATACTTCACGAAATTGACAGCATCCCAGTAGTTGAAGTCATAAAAGGTTTGGATGGCAAGCAAGAGTTAAAAGTGACAGGTAAGGTTTCAAAAACTACTTTTACCAAGCTATTATATGAGCTTGGGAAGGGTATGAGGGTTCTGAATGAAAACAGCTAATGCAATTTTATATGCAATATCCGACTCCTTTGAAGAAACAGCTGCAGCAGTTGCCAAAAGCGCCGCCGCGCAGTTTCCGGGCAATGATATTATCATTGATAGAATTCATTGTGTTAGAGATCGGATGGCCATAGACTCAATCATCGAATCCACAAAGCACTTAAACAGCTTGCTTATAATCGACATGGTACAAAAAGAACTAAAAGATTATCTAATACATAAGGCAAAAGAAAATAACATTGCGTATTTTGATATAATGGAACAAGCCCTTAGTAGTTTATCAAACATTATCAATCAAAAACCAAACCTTGTTCCAGAAGCAACCTACAAGCTTAATGAGGAATACTTTGATAGGATGGAAGCCATTGATTTTGCAGTGAAATATGACGACTGCAAGGACCCTAGAGCCATAAAGAAGGCTGATTTGGTATTGATAGGCATCTCTAGAACCTCAAAGACTCCCTTAAGTATTTATCTTGCTACTAAGAATATTAAGGTAGCAAATATACCCCTCGTGCCTGAGGTAGTTCCTCCAAGGGAATTGTTTGAAATACCCAAGGAAAGAATCTTCGGATTGATAACAAGCAAGCAAAAGCTGAATACAATCCGGCTGGAAAGGTTAAAAGCTCACGGTTTAAACGACGAAGCCAATTATGCCAGCTTTGAGCGTATAGATTATGAGTTAAAATATGCAGATCAAATAATGAAAGATATCGGCTGCATGGTACTGAATGTTGCCGATAAAGCCATTGAAGAAACTGCAAGTACAATACTTCAAATTTTAAAGGAGGTAAATAATAGTGAAAAAATACGTTTACAGTTTTAAGGAAGGCAAAGTCCACATGAAGGATCTTCTGGGTGGAAAGGGTGCGAACCTTGCTGAAATGACAAATATAGGTTTGCCAGTACCACAAGGATTCACAATCACTACGGAAGCATGTAATGAGTATTATGAGAAGAATAGACAGCTATGGCCAGAGCTAATTGAAGAAATTCAAACACAGCTTAAGGGAATAGAAGAGCTTACTGGAAAGACATTTGGGGGTGGAGACAATCCACTGCTGGTATCAGTTCGTTCAGGTGCAAAGTTCTCAATGCCTGGAATGATGGATACAATTCTAAACCTTGGTTTAAATGACATTACAGTTAATACAATGATAAACGCTACAAACAACAGAAGATTCGTATTGGACAGCTATAGAAGATTCATTCAAATGTTCTCAGATGTTGTTATGGAAATACCAAAATCAAGATTTGAAAGAATACTTGATGAAGTAAAAGAGCATAAAAATGCAAAGTTTGATACTGACTTAACAGCTGATGATCTACAAGAGGTTGTTGACAAGTTCAAGGGACTTTATAAAGAGGTTTTGGGAGAAGATTTCCCACAGGACTCAAAAGCGCAATTGCTGCTTGCTGTAACAGCAGTTTTCAGAAGCTGGAACAACGAAAGAGCGATACTATACAGACAGCTTAACAACATTTCCTCAAGCTTAGGAACAGCTGTTAACATTCAATCAATGGTATTCGGCAATATGGGTGACGACTGTGGTACAGGCGTTGCATTTACAAGAGATCCAGCTACAGGTGAAGGCAAAATGTTAGGAGAGTTCCTAATGAATGCACAAGGTGAAGACGTTGTTGCAGGTATCAGAACTCCATTGACAATCGACAAGCTAATGGAAATAAACAAAGAAGTTTATGACCAGTTTATGGAAGCATCCACTTTGTTGGAAAACCACTATAGAGATATGCAAGATATCGAATTTACAATAGAAAAAGGGAAGCTTTATATGCTTCAAACAAGAAACGGAAAGAGAACAGCAGCTGCTGCTCTAAGAATTGCCGTGGAATTGGTTGAACAAGGCTTAATCACAAAAGATGAAGCAATCATGAGAGTTGAGCCAGCACAATTGGATCAGCTTTTACATCCAACATTTGATGCAACAGCATTGAAGAATGCAAAGCCAGTTGCAAAGGGTCTGCCAGCTTCACCAGGTGCTGCATCCGGTAAGGTTTACTTTACAGCAGAAGCTGCAGTTCATGCAGTAAGAGCAAATGGTGAGAAGGTTATTCTAGTAAGACTTGAGACTTCACCAGAAGACCTAGAAGGTATGGTAGAAGCACAAGGTATACTAACAGCTAGAGGCGGAAGAACTTCCCACGCAGCGGTTGTTGCAAGAGGTATGGGTAAGTGCTGCGTAGCAGGCTGTGATGCATTAAAGGTGAAAGAAGAAGAAAAGAAATTCTACATAGGTGACAAAACTTACAGTGAAGGCGATTTCATATCATTAGATGGAAGCACAGGTAATGTATATGAAGGCGTTATCGAAACAATGTCCCCAGAGCTTTCCGGACACTTCGGAATATTAATGGCTTGGGCTGATGAAGTAAGAAAGCTTAAAGTAAGAACAAATGCTGATACACCAAAGGATGCTGAACAAGCAGTTAAATTTGGAGCTGAAGGTATAGGCCTTTGCCGTACAGAGCACATGTTCTTTGAAGAAGACAGAATCGCAGTAATGAGAGAAATGATTGTTGCGGAAGAAGTAGAAACAAGAAAACTAGCTTTAGAAAAGCTATTGCCATATCAAAAGAAGGACTTTATTGGAATATTTGAAGCGATGGGAGCAAGACCTGTTACAATCAGACTTCTTGACCCACCACTACATGAATTCCTACCACACTCTGATGAAGATATCGCTGATCTTGCAAAGACAATGGGTATCACTTTTGAAAAGCTGAAAGCTAGCGTTGAGAGCTTGCATGAGTTTAACCCAATGCTAGGACATAGAGGCTGCAGACTTGCGGTTACTTATCCAGAAATAGCTGAAATGCAAACAAGAGCGATTATCGAAGCTGCTATCGATGTAAAGAAGAATAAGGGAATAGATGTTCATCCAGAAATCATGATACCTCTTGTAGGAGATGTGAGAGAGCTTGAGTACTTAGAGAACGTTTGCAGAACGCTTGCTGACAAACTTATAAAGGAATCAGGTATCGTACTTGAGTACATGTTTGGTACAATGATTGAAGTTCCAAGAGGAGCTGTAACAGCTGATGAAATAGCTAAAACAGCAGAATTCTTCTCCTTTGGAACAAATGACCTAACACAAATGACTTACGGCTTCTCAAGAGACGATGCTGGTAAGTTCATAAAGGATTATTTAGAGAAGGGTGTATTTGAACAAGATCCATTCTTAACTCTAGATCAAGTTGGTGTAGGCAAGTTGGTAAAAATGGCTGCTGAGCTTGGTAGATCTACTAGACCAGAAATTAAGCTTGGTATCTGTGGAGAACACGGTGGGGATCCAGCATCCATAGAATTCTGTCACAATGTGGGATTAAACTATGTATCCTGTTCACCATTCAGAGTGCCGATTGCAAGACTTGCAGCAGCACAAGCTACATTAAAAGAAAAATTAGGCGGCGGATACAGCCAAAAGTAATAAAAGATAAGCCTCTTGAATTAAATTCAAGAGGCTTTTTTTAGCTTGTTGCATTTGATTTTTATATTAAGTAAATAAAATAAGAGGGATTATTCTTTCCTATTGATTGAACAGTGGAAAAGTCTGATTAAAACCATTGCCTTGTCTGAAACCATTGCCCTGTCTTAATCCATTTCCAGCCATACCTCTGCCAAAGCCTCTCATGGCACCGCCATTTCTCCTGCCCTGACCATCACAATTTTCAATTTGCTTCGTTATTCTTTCCTTAACAGCTTTTGCTTGATCTTCTGTTATGACTCCTGCTTTTACTTGTTCATCAATGAAGGTAGTTTTGCTTTCCAACATGGCAGTTTTGTATTCATCTAAGTCGATGCCTTTACTTTGAGCAATTTCAAAAAACGATTTACCCTCTTGATGTGCTTTGAGTACATCCTCCACTGTAGAGTCAATCAGCTTAGCTACCATAGAAGCAGTTAGTATTCTACCAAAGCCTCTATAGTTCTGACTTAAGGTGGTAATTTGATCATCAGGTAGTCCAGTCACTTTGGATAGGATACTCTGGCTGCCATCCGCAAATACCAGAGAAGTTGTCAAAATAGCTAAAACGAAAGTTAGTACTAGGACTTTCTTAAACATTTTCATCATCCTTTCATATTTTGATTGGGTCTATAATAAGTTTATCCTTTTTGTTTGTTGAGAGTATGTTTGAAATGTGATAGTTTTATGAAAATTACAGGGATTTATGAAATATGAATCATAATGTATTATAATAAAATAAACAATATTTATTAGAAAGGAACCAGCCTATGCAAAAGATGAAGGTTCTATTAATTGAAGACGAAGCTAGAATTCGAGAAATGATAAAGGATTACCTTGAAAATGAAGGTTTTCAAGTTGTGGAAGCTGAAAATGGAACTGTTGGGTTAGAGAAATTCTATGAAGCAAGCTACTCAATCATATTATTGGATGTTATGCTGCCTGGCATTGATGGTTGGACTGTATGCAGAGAAATTCGAAGCAGCTCAGAAGTTCCAATTATAATGCTTACAGCTAGAGGTGAGGAATATGATAAGCTTTTTGGCTTTGAGCTGGGAGCAGATGATTATTTGACCAAGCCATTTAGTCCCAAGGAACTGGTAGCACGTATGAGGGCAGTGTTAAAAAGGGGTACGGGGACAATCGCAAGAAATGATAAATCAATATTTGAATTTGAAGATCTATGGATTAATATGGAGTCTAGAAAGGTTACCCTTAATGGAGTGATTGTAAATATGACACCAAAGGAGTTTGATTTGCTATGCTTTTTTATAAACAATCCTGATAAGGTATTTACAAGAGAACATCTTTTAAATAGAGTTTGGGGTTATGAATTTGGAGGCGACTGCAGAACAGTTGATACACATATAAAGATGCTTCGTGAGAGCTTGAAGCAGTATAGAAATATTATTGTAACAGTATGGGGCGTAGGCTATAAGTTTGAAATTGGGGGAACAAAATGAAAAGCATTTCGGTTAAGCTTTGGGGATTGATGTTGGCCTTGGTATTCACAACTTTGGCACTGATTTGGTGCTTTCAGATTGTGTTTTTGGAAAGCTTCTATTTCAGTATGCATGAGAAGAAGCTGCTAAAGGAAGGCAATAACCTGGTAGCTATGATACAAAAAGATGAAAGCAAGCAAAAGATTGAAGCGAAGTTAGATGAGCTTTTGTTTAAGTATAATGCAAGGATTGATTTATACACTGCCAATGGGGTAGCGGTATACTCTGGTGAGAGAGGTCCTGTTATGATGGGTCCTGACAAAGATATATTCCTAATGGATATCATAAAAAGCAATAAGGTTATCAGTACATTCAAACAAAATCGTATTGGAAATAATGTGCTTTTGGTAGGCTTCCCAGTTGTAAGGGGAAATGTCATCACAGCAGCCGTTATTATGACCATTCCAATGGCCTCATTAAAAGAGACCGTAGCAACATTAAAGGAGCAGTTTGTAATCATATCTTTAATATTAATATCCGTTTCAGCTATACTGGCATATATATTTTCTAGGTATTTTACAAAGCCTATATTAGAAATAAATAAGGCTGCCAAAACAATGGCTGAGGGGAATTTGTCTATCAAAGTACCCGTAAATACTGAAGATGAATTGGGAATGCTTTCGGCAACGATAAATCACTTATCCTCACAGCTGCAAAAAATTGAGCAGCTGCGCAAAGAGTTGATTGCCAATGTATCTCATGAGTTTAAAACACCATTAAGTCTCATCAAGGGGTATGCTGAGACCATAAGGGACGTCAATCATTTCAGCGAGGAAAAGAAAACCAAGCAGCTGAATATTATCATCGAAGAATCAGATCGACTAAACAATATGATAAATGACATACTTGACTTGTCTCAAATTCAATCTGATTATATCAAACTGGATAAAAGCAATTTTAGTATTAGAGAAGCTGTTGATATCGTAAAAAATAGGTTGATATTCCAGTGGGAAAATAAGAGCATTGAAATAGAAATCGATAATCAAATGGATTATATGGTATACGCGGATGAAAGAAGAATAGAGCAAGTTATTTATAATCTCGTCAACAATGCCATTGATCATTCTGAACACAATAGCACGATCTATATTAGAATACATGAGAATGGAACCAAGGTTGTAGTTGAAGTAGAGGATATGGGAGAAGGCATATCGAAGGATGAAATTCCTTATATATGGGATCGTTTCTATAAGGCTAGAGAGGCCACTACAGCCCATAAGGGCAGTGGACTAGGTCTTGCAATCGTAAAGAGCATATTAGAAGCGCATCAAGCCAATTTCGGAGTAGAAAGCGAAATCGGAAAGGGCAGCAAGTTCTGGTTTGAGTTAACAACAGGTGCCTAATATTCGGCTTTATATAGCAATTGAATTGCTTGTATGATTGAAAGCTGTGAATTTGGAAGTGCTAAGGAAGTGGCATGCTTATTGCTATATTATCATTACAATACAAGAAATGAGGAGGACTAATATGAGAGAAGTAGTAATTGTTGGAGCAGCAAGAACTCCTGTAGGTAGTTTTAATGGAGCTTTGTCAGGGGTTTCGGCTGTTGATTTAGGAGCTTTGACCATAAAGGAAGCAATCAAAAGAGCAGGCATAACGCCTGAAATGGTTGATGAGACTATATTGGGCTGCATATTGCAGTCTGGACAAGGTCAAGGTGTGGCAAGACAAGCTGCAGTAAAAGCAGGAATTCCTATAGAAAAACCTGCAATGACGATCAACATGATATGCGGCTCTGGACTAAAGGCAGTACAGCTGGCAGCACAGGCCATCATTAGTGGAGAGTCTGATATCGTGGTAGCCGGTGGTACAGAAAACATGAGCCAGGCACCTTATGTATTAAAGAATGCAAGAAATGGTTATAGAATGGGTCATGGAGAAATTGTCGACACAATGGTACATGATGCACTAACGGATGCTTTTAATAATTACCATATGGGCATGACTGCCGAAAACTTGGCAGAAAAATATAATATCTCTAGAGAAGAGCAGGATGCCTTCGCTGCATCAAGTCAAAACAAGGCTGTAGCAGCAGTTTCTGAGGGCAAATTCAAGGATGAAATCGTTCCTGTAGTCATATCCTCCAGAAAAGGGGATGTAGTAGTAGATACCGATGAATATCCAAGAGCTGGTACTACAGTTGAATCCTTAGCAAAGCTTAAGCCAGCCTTTAAGAAGGATGGAACAGTTACAGCAGGAAATGCTTCCGGTATCAATGATGGTGCAGCTGCCTTGGTTATTATGGCAGCAGATAAGGCAAAGGAATTAGGCTTAGAGGTACTAGGAAGAATATCAGGATATGCATCAGCAGGTGTTGAGCCAAGCATCATGGGAATAGGACCTGTACCAGCTGTTAAGAAGGCTCTTGAGAGAGCAAAGCTGGAGCTTAAGGACTTAGACCTAATAGAAGCCAATGAAGCATTTGCAGCGCAAGCATTGTCCGTAGCAAAGGAATTGGGCTTTGACATGGATAAGGTAAATGTAAATGGTGGAGCCATTGCTCTGGGACATCCAGTTGGAGCAAGTGGTGCAAGAATACTGATTACACTTCTCTATGAAATGAAGAAGAGAGATGCGAAGCATGGATTGGCTACACTTTGCATAGGTGGCGGTATGGGCACCGCTGTGGTCATTGAGAGATAAGGTTATACATAAGGAGGGGATTGCATATGCAATCCCTTTTTAATTTACTTGGAGGACGTACAGGATGAAGTGAGAGGAATCATGCTTGTATTTTGCACAAGAACTCGACTTGTTTTGTACTAGCTGCTTATATTGCATAAAAATCCTACCGCCTCAAAACTGACCTCCTGTCAGTTGAGGCGCTGGCGGCATCCTTGCCGCCAATTACGGATTTTTCTACAATATTTCACAGAGTACAAATACAAGTCTCATAATTGTGCCTCATACAAGCATGATTCCTCTTCATACTATGTGCACGCGCAACACGACGTAAATTAGTTATGTTTATACTCAAAGTTTAGCAAATCTGGCTGGGAATGCTTGGGCACAGTTATTAGGCTTATGCAGCTCTCTGCGAAGTAAGGCTGAAAAAGTCCGTAATCCTTGACAGGAGGTCAAGGGCGCTTTTGAGCCGGTAGGACTTTTTGAGTCTTGCGAGCAGCAAAGAGCAGCTAAGCGTAATTCCTCTGTGCAGGGCATACCCAGTCAGATTTGCGGTATATGTGTAGTATTTAATAAAGTATGCTCATATTTCACTGGTGGACGTACAAGGGAACCTAATTAAATATGTTTATACTCAAGTAAAGCAAATCTAGCTGGGAATGCATGGGCATAGTTATTAGGCTTATGCTGCTCTCTGCGAGCAAGGCTGAAAAAGCCCGTAATCCTTGGCAGGAGGTCAAGGGCGGCTCAAGGGACAAGGATGTCCCTTTTGAGCCGGTAGGACTTTTTGAGTCTTACAAGCAGCAAAGAGCAGCTAAGCGTAATTCCACTGTGCCAGGGCATACCCAGTCAGATTTGCGGTATATATGTACAATATTAATAATGTAAGCTTAGCTATATGATGCAAATATGAT
>JAQSYB010000076.1 GCA_029256365.1 Clostridia bacterium | reverse complement strand
CCTCCGTTAATATTCTTCGGAGTAGGTGCTATGACAGATTTTGCACCATTAATTGCAAATCCAAAGAGTATTTTTCTTGGAGCTGCAGCACAAATTGGAATATTTGTAACCTTCCTTGGAGCATTGCTGCTAGATAAGCTTCCTTTTATCGAATTCAGCTTAAAACAAGCTGGATCTATTGGAATCATTGGAGGAGCTGATGGACCTACAGCTATATTCTTGGCAAGTAAGCTGGCTCCTGAGTTACTAGGACCAATAGCTGTTGCAGCATATTCCTATATGGCTTTGGTGCCATTAATTCAGCCGCCTATTATGAGAGCCTTGACTACGCAAAAGGAAAGAGAAGTAGTAATGGAGCAGCTTAGAACTGTATCAAAGACAGAAAAAATTGTATTTCCAATAATTGTTACATTAATCGTTTCCTTGGTACTTCCTTCAGCAGCAGTATTAGTAGGCATGCTTATGTTTGGCAACCTGATAAGAGAAGCTGTTGATCTGCAAAGCGTATTGAATAGATTGTCAAAGACAGCACAAAATGAATTGATGAATATAGTCGTTATTTTCCTTGGTACTACAGTTGGAGCAACTGCGAATGGGGAACTATTTTTAAAGCCACAAACCCTTGCTATTGTAGTTTTAGGTTTGATTGCTTTTTCAATGGGTACAGCTGGCGGCGTTATATTTGGCAAGATCATGTATAAATTAAGCGGAGGAAAAGTAAATCCGCTAATAGGCTCAGCAGGAGTATCCGCCGTGCCAATGGCAGCAAGAGTGTCACAGAAGGTAGGGCAGGAATACAATCCAAACAATTATCTATTAATGCATGCAATGGGACCAAACGTAGCGGGAGTAATCGGATCTGCTGTTGCAGCAGGTGTATTGCTGTCAATGCTAGGATAACATTATATTGCAATTTAACTGGAGCAGATGTATCGGTTTACTGTTATGCAGTTCATAGCCAATACATCTGCTTTTTTATGCTAAAAATATAATATAAGTTTGAAATTTCTACAAAAAGTATTATTATATAATAGTGGGACTTCAGGAAGTCAAATAAACATCGATTTAAGGGGGTCATAGCATGAAGGAAAAAATATTGCTTGAATTAAAAATGCACCCCGATTATATATCTGGGGAAGAAATCAGCAACAGGCTTCAGGTTTCAAGAACAGCTATATGGAAAAGTATAAACCAACTGAAGGATATGGGTTATGTCATAGATTCACAAACAAGAAAAGGCTATAAGCTTTTGGAAAGCCCAGATATTTTGCTGCCCCTAGAGATGAAGAAAAATTTAAATACAGTTTTTATTGGTCAAAGCTTTCAGTATCTTGAACAAGTAGATTCGACAAATCTTTATGCAAAAAGAATTGCAGAAGATGGTTTTGAAAATGGCACAATAATTATTGCAGAGGAGCAGCTGAAAGGCAAGGGAAGACTAGGCAGGCTATGGGTTTCACCAAAAGAAAAAGGTATTTGGATGACAATCATGTTAAAGCCCAAAATAAGTCCAGCAGATGCCGCCAAGGTCACACTGCTTGCAGCCTGTGCTGTCTGTAAAGCAATAGAAGAAACATGCAATGTGCATCCTAAAATCAAATGGCCCAATGATATCGTATTAAATGGGAAGAAGCTTTGTGGGATTCTTACAGAAATGAGCGCGGAACAAGATGAAATCATTTATCTAATTGTTGGGATTGGCATCAATGTGAACTTAGAGCTTCAAGACTTTCCACAGGAACTCCAAGAGATTGCTACATCTTTAAGAATAGAAACAGGGAACCCTGTAATACGGAAGGATTTGGCAGCGGCTATCATCAATTATTTTGAAAGCTATTATAAAGCTTTTATTGAAACTGGTGGGATTGAAAGCTTTATACAAGAATATAAAGAAAAATCAGCAGTTCTAGGCAGAGAGGTAAGAGTCACCAGCAGCTCTCTACAGCTTACGGGAACAGTTGTGGATATATCCAATGAAGGACAATTGCTACTAAGGCTGGAAGATGGCAGTATAAAAGAAATCATATCTGGAGAAGTGTCCGTTAGAGGCATGGATGGATATATATAGTAAGGAAGGGTGAACAATATGATCTTAGTTTTTGATGTAGGAAATACAAATATCGTTTTAGGCGCATATAGAGAAGAAAAATTAATGGAATTCTGGAGAGTTGCTACGGATACACAAAAAACAGCTGATGAATATGGAATACTGATAAAGCAGCTGTTTACCCATCAAGGATATTCCTTGGATGAGGTTGAGGCAGTGGTAATTTGCAGTGTAGTACCTCCAATCATGTATACTCTGGAGCATATGACGAGAAAATACTTTAAAAGAGAGCCTCTTGTTATAGGTCCTGGTATTAAGACAGGTATGAATATTAAGTATGACAATCCAAAAGAGGTTGGAGCAGATAGAATCGTAAATGCAGTTGCAGGCTTTGAAATGTATGGAGGACCTCTGATCATTGTTGACTTTGGTACCGCTACTACTTATTGTGCAATTTCAAAAAGCGGTGAGTATTTGGGTGGAGCGATATCTCCTGGTATCAGAATTTCCATGGATGCTTTGTATCAAAGAACTGCGAAGCTGCCAAGGGTGGAGCTAATAAAGCCTGAAACAGTAATATGTAAAAATACAATCGCCAGCATCCAGTCTGGTGTAATCTTTGGATATATTGGTCAAGTTGATTACATTGTACGCAGAATGAAGAAGGAATTGGGAGCAGAGAATGCAAAGGTAATCGCTACTGGTGGTTTGTCAAAGCTAATTGCTTCTGAATCTGAAACAATTGATGTGGTAAATGGACTCTTAACACTAGAGGGCTTGAGAATCATATATGATAGAAACAAATAGACAATTCCTTGCCTCGTCATTCTGAGCAAGGCGAAGAATCTTTCTTGATATAAGCATTTGGTGCGAAACTATATAATTTAAATAAACCCAAATAGAGGATAATAGAATGAAGATTGGAAATGTTGAGCTTGCAAATAATGTATTCCTTGCACCAATGGCAGGGGTTACAGACATGGCCTTTAGAGCTATTTGCAAGCAGTTTGGATGTGGATTGACCTATACAGAAATGGTCAGTGCAAAGGGAATGTACTATAAAAGTGAAAATACCAGAGCGATGCTTGCATTGGCGCCAGAGGAAAAACCTGCTGCCATGCAGATATTTGGGAGCGATGCAGATATTATGGCAAGCATTGCCATGGAGGTGGAACAGGCAGGGGCTAACATTATAGATATTAATATGGGGTGTCCCACGCCTAAAATTGTAAAGAATGGTGATGGCAGTGCGCTGATGCTTAAGCCATTGCTGATTGCAGAAATAGTAAGGAAGGTAAGTGCTGCAGTTACAGTACCCGTAACAATCAAAATACGCAAGGGCTGGGATGACAGCAGCATCAATGCAGTTGAAATTGCTCAAATAGCAGAACAAAACGGGGCCAAAGCAGTAACGGTTCATGGCAGGACAAGAGAGCAGTTTTACTCAGGTCAAGCAGATTGGGATATTATTAAGCAGGTCAAACAGGCTGTGAAAATCCCTGTAATCGGAAATGGGGATATCACCTCGCCTCAGGCAGCAAAATTGATGCTGCAGCAGACAGGTTGTGACGCAGTCATGATAGGTCGAGGTGCAGAGGGAAATCCATGGATTTTCAAAAATGTAATAGAGTATCTCAAAGATGGAAGCATAGTGCCAGAACCAAGCAATGAGGAAAAGGTACATATGGCGATGTATCACCTCAAACAAATGGTTGAGCTAAAAGGTGAAATGATTGGGGTAAAAGAAATGCGGAAGCACCTGGCTTGGTACCTAAAAGGTATGCCAGGCTCAAGTACAGTAAAGGTACAGGTTTTTAAGCTTGAAAAGGCAGTTGAGATAGAGCTGCTCTTACAGAACTACTTAAATGAATTGATGTAAGGACGGTCCTTCTCGTGCTGAAAGGATATACTTTGGATAAACAAAGTATATCCTTTTTTATATACTGCCATTTGCGAAGCAAATCTAGGCAAAAGGGGAAGCCCTCGATGGGCTGAGACTTTTATTTAAGCAGGTGCTTTTCTATTTTTTATTGTACAATATGCTATTTAGCATTAAAATAGTATTGAGTACATAGTGGAGCACAAAAGACTACTAAATAATATTGTAGGGGTGCGAAATGGATCTTATTAGAATTGGAGATAAGGTAATTAGCCGCAAGAAAATTGATAAAACCATAGACGAAATCATAAAACTTCGTGCTTTGGGTTTATCACAATTAGATGTTGGCGAGAAAATGAATATTGAAAGAACCTTCATTTCACGTCTGGAAGGACTGGGTGAAATTCGTAAGGGGCATAGCATTGCTGCCGTGGGTTTTCCAATTAAGAACAAACAAGAGGTAGAAAAGGTATTAAAAGATTATGGAGTAGAATATTATTTACTAATGTCTGAGGATGAGAGAAATGAATTTGTAAATCAAAGCAATGGACAGCAGCTGATCAATTACATGATGGAGCTTATCAATAAATTCAGGGGTTTTGATACAGTTATTTCAATGGCTTCGGATAACAGAAATAAGATTATAAAAGATATGCTGGACAATCAAATTATAGAAATAGATATTGGCAAATCGCCATTAAAAGAAGATGTAATTGTAAATGTAGATTTTCTAATTGAAATATTAAAAACATTAAAGGGGTGATTTTGTGAAGCACATTGTTAGTATCAGTATAGGATCCTCCAAAAGAGACCACAAAACACAGCTGGAACTGTTGGGTGAAACTTATATTGTGGAGAGAAGAGGCACCGACGGGGACATCAAAAAAGCAATTGAGATTGTTAAGGAGCTAGATGGGAAGGTAGATGCCTTTGGCATGGGAGGAATTGATGTATATCTCAATGCAGGCAGGAAAAGGTATCAAATAAAAGATGCAATACCAATAAGAGCTGCAGCACAAATAACACCTATGGTAGATGGTTCAGGACTTAAGATATCTCTTGAGAAGCAGGTAGCCCATTATATAAATGACAATATTGAAAGTCTGAAAAATAAAAAGGCTTTTATATTACCCGCAATTGATCGGTATGCAATGGCTGAAGGCTTTGAAGAAGTAGGATGTCAGCTAACCTTAGGAGACCTAATGGTAGTTTTAGGCATTGGGATACCACTAAAATCCCTGCGCGCCTTGGATCGAATTGCAAGTGTAATTGCACCGATTGCTTGCAAATTGCCCTTTGAAATGCTTTACCCTACTGGCAAGGATCAAAACAAGGATACAACGAAAACAGGTAAGTTTGACAAGTTTTTTGAAGAAAGCGACATCATAGCAGGCGACTTTCATTACATAAAGCAGTATATGCCCCTGATTATGGACGATAAAATAATTGTCACAAACACAGTAACTAAGGAAGACATAGAGTGGTTGAAAGATTGTGGGGTCAGATTGTTGGTTACCTCCACACCAGACTTAGAAGGCAGGTCCTTTGGCACCAACGTGATTGAAGCATTGTTGGTGTCAATTATTAATAAGCCTGTGGATGAAATCACCAGTGAAGATTATCTGGAAACTTTAGAAAAGATAGACTTCAAGCCTAGGGTGGAATATCTTCAAATGAATAACCTAAAGGCCGTGATAAATAAATAAGTATATTACCATCACAAACTAGTAATAATAAACAGCTCGATATAATATTAATAGCTAAAGACAAGACGTCTTAAGTAATTATATGGAGTTGTTTTTTTATGCAGCCAAATAGCAATGCAGGTATAATTACCTATAGAGAAACCATGATGCCATCGCTTCTTTCTATGCTTGCACTTCCAAAACTAGATAATAAAATTGTCATTGCAGGAGAAGATCAGGATATTCATATTTATCTATTTGATTGTCCTGTCTATGGAAATAAGCTGGATCGAAAAAGGCATAAGCTGTTGAGAGAATTGGTGGACAAAAACAAAGTGAAGTTTCTGGTGGAACGATTTGAGGCTAAGGTTCAAAGCAATGTTACACCAAAAAAGGATGAACTCCATTATTCTCAGCTGCTTACAGAGATAAAAGCAATCAAGCAGCTGGCAGCAATACTAAAAGTGAGTCAAGACCGCAATGAAAATCTTTTGACTGGCAATATAGGCTTTGTTATGGCAGAAATAGACAGCTATAAGATTGATCTATTGTCAGAAGAAGCAGCTAATATAATGGTATATGAAGGAGCTTCATTAAATGAAAATTTGAAGCTTAAGCTGCATATGGATTTTATGGAAAAGAAAGGAGTATCAATTGTTTTCACAAAAGACATCAATAATATTATTGTAAACTCTTCTATTATAATAATTGATGAAGGAGTGGATTTAAGTCAGCATGTGACCCTACTTCAGGATAAGGTTGTGATTGGAAAGAGTAAGGCAGATTCAGTGAAAAGCATTGATCATTTAGTGCTCTGGACTGCAGAATTAAATAAAAATGATTTGAATCATATTGCTGCGAATTATAATGATGAAATCTTAGTTGTGATGAGGTATTATTATAGCAAACTGGATATAATAGATTTGATAAAAAAGCTACCCTATATTTATTTCAATTAAATAAGTCAATGTAAAACTCTTACAGTTTTATATACTCTTGACATTGACTTGTGACTATTTTATAATTAACGAATAAGTAAATCATATGCAGGCACTGCACAATATTGCAGGTGCTTGTTTGTTTAAATCAGTTAAAATAAGGGGAATGTGAATGGAAATAGTTCCCCGAATAAAAACAAGCATAGCACATATATTATCAGTAACAATTGCAAAGATATATGAAGATAATGCTTGCTGATAATGTCTTTACAAAGCATAACTAGGTTTTTTTTGTAATATTATAAAAAATAATATGTATGCGACAACAAAACTATTAGGAGGCGTGCAACAGTGAGTAAGCAAAACATTTTAACCTTGGATGGATTGAAGAAGTTAGAAGAGGAATTAAATTCATTAAAAAATAAAAGAACAGATGTTGCAGAAAGAATAAAGCAGGCTCTTGCTTTTGGAGATATCTCTGAAAATGCTGAGTACGATGAAGCAAAAAAGGAGCAAGCTTTTGTAGAAGGCCGAATACTGCAAATTGAGAATATACTTCGAACTGCAAGAGTAATTGATGAAGACGATATTCAAACAGACATGGTGAATGTTGGTTCAAAGGTAACACTAAAGGATGTTGAGTTTGGTGATGAGGTAGAATATACAATAGTAGGTTCTGCTGAAGCAGATCCAATGAATCTCAAAATATCCAATGAATCTCCTGTAGGCAAAGCTCTTGTAGGTAAGGTTCCTGGTGAAAGCGTAGAAATAGCAGTACCAGATGGAATGATAAAATATAAAATACTTGCGATAAATAAGTAGGGGGAGAACCATATGGCAAATGAAGAGTTAAATCTTAGCGAACAGCAAAGGATTAGAAGAGAAAAACTAGAGCATCTAAAGAGCATTGGGAAAAACCCTTTCGAAGTATTAAAGTATGATGTTACCCATCACTCTGATGATATTCTTAATAATTTTGAGGAACTAGATGGCAAGGATGTTTCAATTGCTGGCAGAATCATGTCATATAGAGATATGGGCAAAGCATCCTTCTGTCATATAATGGATAGAAATGGTCAAATACAAATCTATGTAAAGGCTGATGAAATAGGCGAGGAAGAATATGAATTATTCAAGACCTATGACTTAGGCGACATAGTTGGAATAAAGGGTTTTGCATTTAGAACAAAAAGAGGCGAAATATCTGTACATGTAAAGGAAATTCAGCTTCTATGCAAATCCTTACAGCCATTGCCTGATAAATTCCACGGCTTGAAGGACCCCGATCTCAGATACAGACAGAGATACCTTGATCTAATAGCAAATCCAGAGGTTAAGGATACTTTTATAAAGAGAACAAGAATCATCAAAGCGATTAGAAGATTCTTAGATGATAGAGGCTTCTTAGAGGTTGAGACACCTATGTTGGCAACGATAGCCAGCGGTGCAGCGGCAAGACCCTTCGAGACCCACAGCAATGCCTT
>JAQSYB010000075.1 GCA_029256365.1 Clostridia bacterium | reverse complement strand
GCTGTGTATTTGGTCTGTCATTTGTTCTTTGATGATTGGTATTTGGTGCAGCCTTCCCTTGCGTATTTGCTTGCACAGGAGCAGCGGCCTGTTTTTTTGCTTCAGGTCTTGCTTCTTTTCTGCCTATTTCAAAATAATTTCTTATTTTGTCAACTTCTTCCGTCTCTAAAGCGCTCATATGATTGTGGGCATTTATGTTCAAATGCTCAATCTTTTTTATCAGCTCTTTACTCGTTGTATTAAATTCTTTCGCAAGTTCATATATTCTCGTTTTATTCATTCAATTCACCCCCTGATTTTTCCCCGATAGGTGTTATCGGATTTTCAGCATCTAATAGTGATTGTATACTTTTGGTGAAGTTATTATCACTGATGCCTACCACTGACCTGTTACTTTTTCCAATTCCGGAGCCTAGTTGCTCCTTATTGCCCCATATATATACTGGCACCTTATAATACTCTGCTGTATTCAAGAATCTCTTTTTGGTATTTTCAGATGCATCTTCTGATATAATCAACAGCTTTACTTTGCCTTGTCTTATTGTATTTCGAACGATTTCTTCCCCTGAGACAAGCTTTCCTGCCTTGCTTGCCAACCCCAACATGGAATATATTTTATTCACTCTTATTCAGCTGCCCCCTTAATTGTTCAAAGACTTCAGCATCAACTTGTACAGCTAAGGCATTTTGTACTCGTTTTGCTTTTATAGCCTTCTCTAAACAATCTATACTTGGGCAAATATAGCAGCCCCTACCAGCTGCCTTGCCGGTTTTATCAATGCTGACGTTGTTTTCGGGACTTCTTACAATCCGAATCAACTCTTTTTTTGGTTTCATTTCATTGCAGCCTAAGCACTTGCGTAGTGGAATTTTTTTTACCTTTTGCATAAATACTCACTCCCTATTTATTTGCTTGGGACTCACTTTTGATATCAATTTTCCAGCCAGTAAGCTTCGCAGCCAATCGTGCGTTTTGACCTTCTTTGCCTATGGCAAGAGATAGCTGTGTATCACTTACTACAACATGGGCTGTGCCTTGCTCTTTATCTGCATTGACATAGATAACCTTCGCTGGAGCCAATGCACTGCCCACTAGCACTGCAGGATCATCGTTCCATTGAATGATGTCTATTTTTTCGCCCTTCAGCTCGTCAACAATTGTCTGAACACGCTGTCCTCTTAGTCCCACGCATGCACCTACTGGGTCAACATTTGGATCATGTGAGTGTACCGCCAATTTTGTTCTGGACCCTGCTTCTCTTGAAATATTCTTTATTTCAACAACACCTGTTTGAATTTCTGGAACCTCCAGTTCAAACAATCTTTTTACAAGTCCAGGATGTGATCTTGACAGTATGATTTGTGGACCCTTTGTTGTTTTCTTTACTTCAAGAATAAAACATTTTAATCTGTCGTTAATGTTGTAGACTTCTGTAATTACTTGCTCAGTCGCAGGCAATACAGCCTCTGTCTTACCCAAATCTATATAGAGGTTGTTCTTTTCTTTTCTTTGCACAAGACCTGTAACCAGTTCATTTTCTCTGGTTATAAATTCATCAAATATGATGCCTCTTTCTGCTTCTCTAATTTTTTGCACCACTACTTGCTTTGCTGTTTGTGCAGCTATTCTGCCGAAATTTCTTGGGGTAACCTTTCTTTCTACTGTATCCCCCAACTCATAATTTCTGTTAATTGATTTTGCTTCTTCTAGACTGATTTCCAGTAGTTCGTTTTCTACCTCTTCCACTATCAGTTTAAGCGCATAAACCTCTACTTCACCAGTTTGCTTATCTATTAAAACCTTAACATTTTGTGCTGTGCCAAAATTTTTCTTATAAGCTGAAACCAGTGCCAAATCTATCGCTTCAAATAATAACTCTTTAGAAATTCCTTTTTCTTTCGCAATTTGCTCAATTGCTTCCAGGAACTCTCCGTTCATTGTACTCCCTCCCCTTAAATTGATATTGTTTCTTGTTTACTTTAATTAATCTACGTCTTTAAAAATGATTACAGGTTTGATAATGGCAATTTGAGATTTATCTAAAACAATCTTGTTATTGTTTTGCTCTAGCTCTACACTGCCTTCTGTATATCCTGTAAGGATACCCTCAATGGTCTTTTTCCCATCTAGTGGCGCAAACAGTTTTGCTTCCATCAGTTTTCCAATTGATTTTTGATAATCTCTTTCCGTTTTTAAAGGTCTTTCAATGCCTGGCGAGGAAACCTCAAATATATAAGCGCTGTCGATTGGGTCAGCTTGGTCTAATAGTTCACTGACTTCTTCGCTTACCAATTGACAGTCATCAATGGTAATGCCGCCTTCTTTGTCTATGTATATTCTTAGATACCATTCTCCGCCTTCTTTTTTGTATTCTACTTCTACAAGTTCGTAATTATGCCTATCTGTTACTGGCTTACAAATATCATATACAACATCTTCGATCTTAACTTTACTCATGCTCTACATCCTTTCTATATCATTGCAAAAATCATTTGATTTTCTATGGTTTAAAATAGTCTATGTTTCCTCATATTGTTATTTTTACGTCCTATTATGTTGTTTATACTATATGTTTTGTACGAAATTTTTCATCTTAAAATGCCATGATAAAACAGTCTGAGCTCATATTAATACAAAAGAGTGGGAAACCCCACTCTGACAAATGACTAAATAGATTGAATTGCTTTACAGACATTATGTGTAAAAAATAACAAAAATATTCACACAAAAGAGTATAACACTTATTGCCAATCTATGCAAGTTAAAATAAACTTATTTGACTGCTTTCCGGTATCTCTTTAAAACATCCGTGGTTTTTAAGAATTTCTATTACGGTTTTACTAACCTTGGTTCTTTGTCTAAATTCATCAATCGAGAAAAACGGCTCTACTTCTCTTTCTTTTGCTATACTGTACGCAGCGTTGATTCCTACTCCCTGCAAAGCATTTAGCGGTGGCAAGAGACCTTCTTCTGTGACAGCAAATCGATCGGCAGCAGATTTGTATAAATCTACAGGCAAAAGCTTAACCCCTCGGAGATACATTTCATAAACAACCTCTAATAATGTGGCTGTATTTTTCTCTTTGGTAGAAGCATTGTTGCCTAACTTGTCGATTTCTTTCCATTTTGCTAGTACCGCTTCCTTGCCCCTAATAAATAAATCTGCATCAAAGTCTTCTACCTTAACTGTAAAGAATGTAGCATAAAAAGCTTCTGGATAGTGTACCTTGTAGTATGCGATTCTAAAGCTCATCATTACATAGGCCACAGCATGTGCTTTTGGGAACATATACTTTATTTTATTGCAGGAATCGATATACCACTCGGGAACATCTTTCTCACGCATTGCTTCTACATGTTCAGGGGTCAAGCCTTTCCCCTTTCTAACATTCTCCATTATTTTAAAGGACATTTTCGGTGGTACGCCCTTGTATATCAAATAAACCATAATGTCATCTCTAGTGGATATTACTTCCTTTAATACACAGGTTCCATTTCGCACCATTTCCTGGGCATTGTTGATCCACACATCTGTTCCGTGAGACAGCCCTGATATTCGAGCCAATTCAGCAAAGGTGGTAGGCATCGTGTCCAAAAGCATTTGTCTAACAAACTTTGTTCCAAACTCAGGAATTCCCAAGCTTCCAGACTTACAGTCAATGTCATCTAAATTGATACCCAGAGCTTCTGTTGTGGTAAACAGACTCATGGTATCCTTGTCATCCAAAAGTATATCAGTTGCTTTGAAGCCTGTTATATCCTCAAGCATCTTAATAATTGTAGGAACATCATGACCCAATATGTCTAGCTTCAAAAGTCTACCGCTTATTGAGTGGTAATCAAAATGTGTGGTAATGATATTGGAATCCGTATCATCAGCAGGCTTTTGTATCGGAGTAAATTCATATATATCCGTGTAGGATGGAACAATCATAACTCCGCCGGGATGTTGTCCTGTCGTCCTTTTGATCCCTGTACAGCCTTTAATCAATCGATCTATTTCTGCACTGTGTACACTTTTGTTGCGCTCATCATTGTATTTTTTTACAAACCCATATGCTGTCTTTTCTGCTATGGTGCCTATGGTTCCAGCTCGAAATACATAACCCTTTCCAAACAGCTCTTCGGTGTATTTGTGGGCTTCAGCCTGATACTCTCCTGCGAAGTTTAAGTCGATATCTGGCTCCTTATCTCCATCAAATCCAAGGAAGGTTTCAAAGGGTATATCATGTCCATCCTTTTTGTATTCCTTTCCACAGTTAGGACATATCCCATCAGGCAAATCTGCCCCGGAGAGTATTGATCCGTCCATGAAAAATTCTGAAGTCTTGCAGCTTGTGCAAATATAATGAGGCGGTAGAGGATTTACCTCTGTAATGTCACACATGGTAGCAACAAAGGAGGATCCAACAGAACCTCTAGATCCTACCAAATAGCCATCCTGCAAAGACTTTGTCACAAGCTTTTGCGCAATCAGATACATAACAGAAAATCCATGCTTTATAATGGAAGTCAATTCCTTTTCCAGTCTCTTTTCAACTACCTCAGGAAGTACTTCACCATATATTGAGTGAGCCTTATTCATGGTCATTTCTCGTATTTGGTCCTCTGAGCCCTCGATAATTGGTGGAAATGTATCCTCTGGTATTGGAATGATATCTCCTATTTCATCTGCAATTTGATTTGGATATCGAATGACTGCATTGTAAGCTCTTTCTTCACCCAAATAGCTGAACTCATCCAGCATTTCTTCTGTTGTCTTTAGATATAATGGCGCTTGTTCATCCGCATCACTGAAGCCTTGACCTCCCATAATTACTCGTCTATAAACCTCATCCTCAGGATCAAGGAAGTGAACATCGCCCGTAGCTACATAGGGCTTGCCAAGCTTTTCCGCCAGCTTAACAATCCTATCATTTATCTTCTCCAGCTCCTTCGGCCCGGCAACTCTGCCATTACGAGTCAGGAACTCGTTGTTGCTAATTGGTTGTATCTCAAGATAATCATAAAACTTGGCATTGTTCATCAGGGTGTTATCGTCCACACCGCTTAATATATTTCTATAAATCTCTCCCGCTTCGCAAGCTGAGCCAATAATAAGGCCTTCTCTATGCTGCATTAATAAGCTCTTAAGAATCCTTGGCTTTTTATAAAAATAATTTAAATGTGCAATAGAAATCAATTTATATAAATTCTTTAGCCCCGTCTTGTTTTTTACAAGAATGATGATATGATAATTCTCTGTATTTTTAAGATTGGTCTTTTGAGAAGAGGTTATGCTGTTTATCTGCTCAACATCCTCTATTTCTCTATCCTGAAGCATCTCAACAAATTTTAAGAACATCTGCGCAGTTGCTTCTGCGTCATGAACTGCTCTGTGATGGTTCTCAAGCTTTATATTCAAATGCTGACATATCAAATTTAGCTTATGCTTCTTAAGATCTGGAAGCAATATCCTTGCAAGCTGTAATGTATCAATGATTGTACTATTTAAGTTATACCCTAGCTCAGAAGCCTTAGTCCTGATAAAACCCCAGTCAAACATCGCATTATGGGCTACCAGCGGGCAATTCCCAACAAAGTTCAGAAACTCAGGCATGACATCCTTAATTGTTCTTTGGTCTGCCACCATTTCGTTTGTTATGCCAGTTAGCTCAGTTATCTTATATGGAATTGCCATTTCGGGATTAATCAAAGTAGAATATCTCTCAATAACCTCTCTGTTTCTGATTTTTACAGCTCCTATTTCAGTGATTCTATCCGCTGACGCTGAAAGACCAGTTGTTTCTATGTCAAATATTACGATGTCATCATCAAATGAAAATTTGTCCTCATTGAAAACGATTGGGGCGCCATCGTTTATAAAGTAGCCCTCAACACCATACAGTACCTTTATACCTGTCTTTTTAGCTGTTTCAAATGCCTCTGGGAAAGCCTGCACTACGCCGTGATCCGTAATAGCAATGGCTTTATGTCCCCATTCCTTCGCACGCTTAACCAACTGTGAGGCGGAACAAAAACCATCCATGGAACTCATGGTTGTATGTGCGTGAAGCTCAACTCTTTTCTCTGAAGACTGATCCTTACGCTTGCTTCTTTCCGCTTCCAATATATTGATTGGATATATGACAAGCTCCTTCACATAGGTATCATATTGCACATCACCTTTTAGCTTCACATGTTTGCCATCAGCAATTCCAATTAAAAGCTTATCAGGATTTGTATCTTCCTTCACAAAAAGCTTAACAGTCATAGAGTTGGTAAAGTCGGTGATGTTAAAGGTAATGATTGTCTTGCCATTGTTTAAGGTCTTGGATTCAACATTAAAAATAGAGCCCTGTATCGTGACTCTACCACTGTCCTGCGTTATTTCATTTATGTCAATTGGCGAATCGTTAAAGCTTCTACCCAAGATTACAACCGGAGCGTTGGATCCTTGATCTGCATCCTTAGATGCTTTGGTGCTTTTTGCCTTGCCGCTCATGGTTTCTGCTACAAGCCTCTGCTCCTCTTGTATTAGGTTGCTGTGATGCTCCTCCGCCTTAATGCCTTCTTCTTTATATTCAATCTTGAATCTATAGTCTCGACTTAAATAGTTTTGTACAAAGTTTTCAAAGATTTCACCGCATTTTTTGGCATTCAAAAAATCAGCTAGTATTTTGTTTGGCACAATTATATGGACTACCTTGTCTTCCATACGAAGCTCTGCTTCATTTAAAAAACCCATAAGAGATGGATTATTCTGATAGGCAAGCAGCTTAATTTCTTCCCAGTGCTTGTACAAGAACTCTTCATGACTGGTGTTTTCCTGCCAATTTTCAATATTTATTTTTATCCCCTTGAGCTGATACATCAAAATAAAGCTCTCTTCTATTGCTTTAATATCAGTTAGCTTTAGCTCCTGTTTCAGTCTAATTGTAATTTCCCAGGTTGAGGATTTCTGAAACACTTTAATAGCCTTTATTTCAAAACTATCAGCGTATTTGCTATTAATGCTTGTGTTGTTTGCATTCTCTTGCATTCTATCCTCCAGGCAACTATTTTATTTGTTCTTTGTTGTCGTTGTTATTTAGTATTTTTACGATATCCCAATACATCTTCAACCTAGCTTGCATGCCCTTAATAAGCCCAAGTTTTTCTTCTTTTGTAACATGGGTCATATCCTCAAGAAATATCTCCTTGGAGCTGATAGAATTCTTCTCTACAAATTTGGTTAAAGCTACTTCTACTCCATATCGAGTGATATCTATATTGGGTATCTTATCTAAAAGTGTCCTTTTAACAGCTCTTTGTCCAGACAAGTATGGCGTAACCTTTTGCGCCAGGTCAGTCACGATTCTTCCATTTTTAAAAATGCCAATGGTCATATCGGTTTCATTGTTAATAACTGGCATAATCAAATCCTTTACATGCTTTTCTGTCAAACCAATTAAATCCGCATCAAGGAAAACTACATTTTCATTGTTGCAGCGTTCAATGCCTGCTTTCATCGCACCACCCTTGCCTACATTTTCAACAAGGTTGATGACCTCTATATCATAAGCCCCTGCGATTTCTGCGGTCCGATCAGTGGAGCCGTCGCTTACAACAATCACTTGAGTTATTTCCGCTACTTTTGTAACACAATCTAAAACATTACCAATCGTCTGCTCTTCATTATAAGCAGGAATAATTGCAGTAATAGAACACATCTTTATTCCTCCATTTGTCTGAGAAAATTTATTAACTCCTCGATTGCATTTTCTTGAGGAATTTTCTTCACTACCTCACCCTTTACAAACAGCAGGAATTCACCCTTACCCCCTGCTATACCTACATCAGCCTCTCTAGCTTCTCCAGGACCATTTACTGCACAGCCCATTACCGCTACCTTTATGGGTCTTTTGGTCACAATATTCTTCACAGCCTTCTCCAGCTGATTTGCTACCTCAATCAGATTCACATTGGTTCTGCCGCAAGTAGGACATGAAATGATTTCAATGCCTCCCTCTATCAGCTTCAAGCTTTTTAGAATTTCCTTTGCTGCACCAATTTCCTCGACTGGATTATCTGTCAAGCTGACTCG
>JAQSYB010000074.1 GCA_029256365.1 Clostridia bacterium | reverse complement strand
GATTCTTCCCGCAAAATTGGCTGATATTAAGCTCAATGTACAATATAGCTAAAATATAATGGTTTTTTCCTATAGATAAATCAAATATTGTAAGCGTAAGATCTTTCTGTTATTATTACATTTGTAGCAATCAGAAGGGTCTTTGTTTATTTATAGCATGATACAAAGATAGGAATAATATTTTATATAGAAAATACGGAGGAGATCAAATGAGTACATACAAAGGAAAGTCAAAATCATTGTATGGTTTGGGAATTGCAATAGGGATTCTAACGGCTATCATACTAGGCATGTTGATAATAGTTGGAGTCAAAGGCATCACATTGATTGTAACTGCACTGGTTGCATTAATCATTTCCTTTTTGTATAAGGGCATGATAGTAAAGATTGTAGTGGACAAAGAGAAAATAATGATTTACAAACCCCTTGGCAAGAAGACAATTCAGTTTTCCAATGTAGCTTTTTGTATGGTACATGGCATAGATGAAACAGATTCCATCATATATGCTTTTGTAAAAAAGAAGTTCGGCAAAGAAGCCGGAGTGAAGGGGATCAAACAAAATATTTCTTTTGATGAAGTAGTAAGAATTATTAATAAGTCAGGTGATAACCTAGACCTAGATATTAATTTCAATATGGCAGATAGAATTCCTGTTTCTCTGGTAGAAAATACAGAAGAATTAAAGAGTGAGATACTGACAATGCTTGGAGGTCACCAAAAGAAAATACTAAATAATATTTAGTGAAAATAAAAATCCCGTTGGTTGTTCAACCAACGGGATTTGTTTTAGTTATTATGCAGAGATACCCTTTGAAGCTTTAGGTCCTTTGTATTCTGCAGCGGATGGGTCGTTTTCTAACTTCATCATTGTGATTCCTGTAAATCCGAATACGATTGAAACGACTGGATTAACAAGGTTCAAGAAGCAGAATGGGATATATTCTATTGTTGGTACTCCAAGATATGTTGACATTGTAGCACCGCAAGTGTTCCATGGAACAAGAGGTGAAGTCAATGTACCAGCATCTTCTAAGCATCTTGATAAGTTTCTTGGAGCCAATCCTCTTCTGTGGAATTCATCTTTGTACATTTTACCTGGAAGAACGATTGAAAGGTATTGGTCACCAGCTAGTACGTTTGTAAACATACTTGTAAGTACTGTAGCAGTTACCAATGAACCTGTAGTTTTTGCATACTTTAATACTCTCTTTGCGATACTCTCAAGCATTCCTGTCTTTTCAAGTATACCACCAAAAGTTAATGCACACATGATAAGGGATATTGTCCACATCATGCTTTGCAATCCACCTCTTGATAAAAGTGTATCAAGAATTTCATTTCCTGTTTCTGATGAGAATCCATTTTGCATTGCATTGAATACATCACCTACAGAAGCACCTTGGAACATCATTGCTGCAAGACCGCCAAGCAGTGTACCTAGGAACAAGCCTGGTATTGCTGGAACCTTCATAGCAACCATTATGATTACTAAAAGTGGTACTAGCAGTAAGAATGGGCTAATCGTGAAAGTTTGACCCATAAGATCAAGTATTTCATTGATTGCTGTTGTATCAAGTGCTTGACCAGCATAGCCGAAACCTAAGAAAATAAAACCAGCAGCTGCTATAGCATAGCTTGTGCCTGTTGTATAAATCATGTGTTTAATGTGATCAAATAAGTTTGCACCTGCCATAGCTGGTGCTAGGTTAGTTGTGTCTGAAAGTGGTGACATTTTGTCTCCGAAATAAGCACCGGAAATAACTGCACCAGCAGTCATTGCTGGGTTTATACCAAGACCAGCACCTACGCCCATAAGAGCAATACCAACTGTACCAGCTGTTGTCCATGAGCTACCTGTTGCAAGGGATATAATTGAGCACAGTATAAGAGTCGCAACAAGGAATATACCAGGTGAAAGAACTTGCAGTCCATAGTAAATTAATGTTGGAACGATACCACCTTGTATCCAAGTACCTATAATCATACCGATAATTGCTAGAATAATAATTGCTTGCATTGTACCTGCGATACTGGATATGATACCTTCTTCAATATCGGACCATGTGTAGCCTAATCTGTAAACTGCCACAAGAGCCGCAATAAGTGCGCCTAGTACCAATGGGATATGAACCTCACCCTCTACACCGAATACAGGAAGAACGGTGTACATTAGGATCGCGATTGTACCAAGAACAGGTATCAATGCTTCCCATAGAGTGGCTTCTCTTTTCTTTTTAATCTTTGTTGTCATTAGAGTACCCCCTTCGTTTATCTTTTTTATTTACAGCTATGCCAATTAGTAATATTATGCATAAATTTAGCAATGTATTCTTAACATACATAATCCAAAAATCGGCCAAGCTATAATAAAATAGTTAAGAAAAATATAACACAAAAACAGTGAAAAGTGTACGATAATTTATTACAAAAATGTAAATAATAGCAATATATTTTTTTACTTAACAAATGTCCATTGAGTGAATCAATGAGGAGATAGGTCTGAATCATTGCAAACATTAGATTGCAGCAATAATAGGAGATAAAATTCGAGATAAGTAGTTAAAAATTTAACGTGAATTATTCAATATTTTTTTTAACATTTGCAAATAAATCACAAAACAATTAATATTCAATTAATTATAAAATAGATTGTTTGATACATTATTCTTATTATACAATTCGAATAGCGAATTCTGGACAGACTGGAGTGCAGTAGCCACAGGTTAAGCAAATGGCTTTATCTATACTTGCCTTGCCATCCTCGTCAAAGCTGATGCAATTGTTTGGGCATGCTTCAATGCATTTTCCGCAGCTTTTACATAACCCTCTAGATACCAAAGCTTTTTTATCCTTTGATGTTTGGTGTGGAAGCTTGCCAGTTTCTTTGCCTTCGAAATAATTTATATTGAATTCGACCTCAGCAAAACTAGTCATCCCTAAAGCAATAGAATGATAGCTCTCAATGTCTCTGGCAAATTTCATAGCATCGTGGTAGCAATTGATTAGACTTCCACCAGCCAATACCTTCATTAAATAAACGCCTTTGTTGTTCTTATGTAATTTTTTTATTGCTTGTATCATTTCTTCCTTGGTACCCTCTAATAGTCCCATGCCAGTCATGTTAATGATGGGGAAAACGACATCGATGAGTTCGTGATCAGCAGCGAGGTTGGCAACAGATACACTGTGAGTTGATATCCCAATTGCTTTTATTTTGCCTATTTTCTTTAAATCGACTAAGCACCTTAATGCATCTGCGTAGACTTCAAAAGCATCTGCACCTTCTCTGGCTGCATGAAGATGGAAGATATCGATATAGTCTACACCTAAGCTTTGCAAGGCTTCGTTAACGGCAGCCTCCATGTCTTGATAACTTTTCATATTTGATTTTGAAGCTAAAATTGGTCTAATGCCACTATTTTTTATTGCCAAAGCAATTGGCTCATAGGTTTTATACATTTGTGCAGTATCTATAAAGTTAACACCCATATGCAATGCCTGTTCAATAATTGCTGCTGATTCTTCTACTGTTAAATTTCTTTGCAGTGGACCCATCGGAAGTGCTCCAAAACAAAGCTCTGTTACTTCGATTCCAGTTCTGCCTAAAATGTTTTTTCTCATAATCATCACCCCATAAAAAAATATTATATTATTAGCTTATTATATATAAGGCTTCTATGCAAATATTTTGAATTAAGGAAGCCTTATATGAAATGCATGGCTGGAACATTTGTATAAGGTAAATTGAGATGTTCCTATGCATTATAAAAGAAATGCAAATTCAATATGATGACATTTATATAAATGTTAGAATTGGGAAGATTAATATTATATCATTGAAAATTGATATTGTTTTGTGGACTGTTTTAGAGGATATTTTTAGAATTTATAGAATAACAATATATTATAATTTAATGAAAATAAAATAAATGAATTATATAAATATAGGGAGGGAATTTAATGAACTTAATTGAGTACTTACAACAACAAAATGCAATTCCGAAACATAAGGCAGATAAGTTTATCAAGCTTCTGGAGAAATATGATGAAAACGATGTGCTTTATGAAGAAGCCATATATGACATTGATCTGACAAATGAAGAATATGAAGAGTTATTTGAAGACCTTGAAAAAGAAAGCTTTGTTGATTCAATATACATAATCAAGTGCCCATACTGCGACTCCTTGGGAAATACATATGTAGAAAAATTTGATATTCCTGAAAGTGATCAATGCAGATTCTGTGAGACAGAATTCAACCATAGAGAAAATTATATGACAGCTTATAGAATATACTTCAACTATAAAAAGAAGGTTGATATCCTTACAGATCTTGGGGAAAAAATAAACTATAATCAAGATAGAATTTTTGAAATAAGTGATGAAATAAGAGCATTGGAAGACACAAGAAAAGCGATACAGCTAGAAAATATCAAGTTTGCTACTTTGAGAAATGAGCTTTTGGTTGATAAGAGCGAAAGCAAGATGTATAACAAAGTTGTAGAAAAGTACAAAGACAATAAGGTGAAGTATATCGGAACTCTATTATATATGAAAAAGAGTGTTATTACCTGCTTAGAGTGCGATGAAGTATATGAGCTATTCCAAATTGATGATAATTATATTGGGGTATGCTCAAAGTGCCAAAATCAAATTGGAATCAGCTTTAAATAGTAAATAAAAAATAGACGACGGTTTAAACCGTCGTCTATTTTAATGGGGTAGAATTTGATGGGGTAGTATTTGGGACACTACCATTTATAGCATACTCCTAAGGCTTTTGGTCCTAAATGCGCCCCCACAACAGGGCCTAGTTCACTTAGTGCCACCTCGGCATTAGGAAATTTTGCTTTTAATATGTCTCTCACTTCTTCTGCTTCTTCAATATTCTGTATTTGGCAAATACTAATTCTCTTTACGTTTTGAGGGATATTAGAAATCATAGCTTCTATGGCTTTACTTTTACCTCTAACCTTATCAATTGGTTCAAGCTTTCCATCAATTACTGCTATAATAGGTTTAATATTAAGCAGGGTGCCAATAAAAGCTTGTGTTGAGCTTAAACGCCCACCTCTTTTTAAATATTCTAGAGTTCCTACCGTGATATTGATGCCTGTATTCTTCTTTTCTTTATTAATAATCTGTGTAATCTCATTACTTGACTTTCCATCCATACTCAATTGATTGGCCTGTTCAACTAAGAATTTTAAGCTCGGACCGCAAGTCTCTGAATCAATTACAGTAATTTTATCTGTTTCACACATTTGTGCAGCAGCCATAGCACTATTGTATGTACCACTGAGCTTGGAGGAAAGTACAATTGCAATGACTTCCATACCATTATCTACTGCAGGCTTAAATACATCGTAAAAGGCTTGAATAGATGGTTGGGAGGTTGTGGGGAAGTCTTGAGAGTCTTTCAATTTCTCGAAAAAGCCTTCGAAATCTCCAGGGTAGCCTTCGTTGCTTGATGCTCCTTGGAAAATAACTGATAAGGGTACTGAAGTAATTTCATTTGCTTTTAAATACTCTTCTGTTATATATGAAGTACTATCCGTTACAATCTTTACTCTTGTCATATTTATCCCTCCTATTAATACAATATATGATTATTATACCAGGTGCTAATATCAAGTGTAAATAAAATCTTTCTACAAAATACCCCTAAAATCGATTGTTATGCTCGAAACATATATTATCAAACAAAGGGGAGTGGAATATATGAAAAAAATTATAGCAATCGTTGTAACCTTAAGCATGGTGTTATCTGTACCAGTATTTGCTGATACAAACTCACCTGTAGAAACAATGCAAACAACGCAAACAACAGAAGCAACAGAAACAACAGAAGCAACAGAAACAACAGAAGCAACAGAAGCAACAACTGTGACAGCAGAGGCGACAACTACTACAACAACAGTGAATACGGAAGCAGAAGCTGGGATAACACCAGACAGCATTTTATATTCATTGGACAAGCTTATGGAAGAAATACAGCTTGCCCTGGTAACAGATGCAGTGAAAGAAGCAGAATTACTCGCAAAAATTGCGCAAGAAAGATTGGCTGAAAGCAATGAAATGGCAGATGAAGAAGAAGTAGAGCTTACTCAAAAGGCTTTAGAGGAATATAAGGATAATCTGGAAGAGGCAGTAAAGTTGATTGAAACTGCAATGGAAGATGGCAAAGCAGTAGCAGCAGCGATGGATGCTATTCAGGATGCAAATCTGAAGGATGCAGCAGCTATTGAGAAGATATTAGCTAGCATTCCTGAAGAATTTAGAGATGAAGTGAAAGCGGAAATCGAAGATCTTGCAGCTGCAACCGAAGCAACAGCTGAAACAGCACAAGTTGTAGAAGGTACAGAGGAAGAACAAAACAGTGTAAAGCAAGAAATTACAAATAAAATTATCGAAGAAAAAATACAAGATGCAACTCTAATCGCAAAAATAAATGAAGCTGGCTTGAATACAAGACAAGTAATTGCAATCATGTCATTGGCAGAGCAAGCAGATAAGCCACTTGCTGAAGTAATTGATTTATTCCTACAAAATGAAAAAGGCATCGGTTCAACTGCGAAAGAACTTGGATTGACAACAAAGGATGCGCTAAAGGGTATCAATGCATCATTCAAGGATACAAAGGAAACAATAAAAAATGCTTTTAAAGCAGCGATTCAATTGGTAGAAGAAGATGAGCAGGAAGAGGTAGCAGAGATTGTAGAGAGTACCCTTGCTGGTCAAGTTGAAACAGCAGCTACAGCAGCAAAAGTAAAAGAAGCAAAAGAAAAGCTTGTAAGCATTGTAAAAGAAGCAAAGGCACAAGTAGAAGCAATAACAGCTGATAAGGATGCAGAAAAAGCATTAGATAAAATTGAAAAAGCAGTAGAGAAAGCAGATAAGGAAATTGAAAAAGCAATAGAGAAAGCTGATAAGGAAATTGAAAAAGCGGTAGAGAAAGCTGATAAGGAAGACAAATCAGCTGATGACAAAGATGATGATAAAGAAGTAGAAGATGATTCAGATGACGAAGAGGCTAAAGACAAAGAAGTGAAGGAAAACAAGGGAAAATCAAACAAGAAGAACTAGTCATCCAAAAAAGGAATCCGAAGGGGTTCCTTTTTTTTATTGTGATGTGTAATAAGGGTACAATGATGATATAATCTCATTATAAAAGTGAAAGAAATGATGTAATGGGTTGATAAATGTATGGAGGGCTGAATATTATTATGCTGGAAAAACTTAAAACAAAGGCGAAAGGAATCAAACAAGAGGTAGCAGCACTGTATTTGGCTTATAGGCATCCAGATGTACCATGGTATGCCAAGGTGTTTATTGCTATAATAATAGGCTATGCAATCAGCCCTATTGATTTAATACCAGATTTTATACCGGTATTGGGATATTTAGATGATTTGATACTGATACCTGCAGGAATAGCCTTGGCGCTTAAAATGATACCTAAGGAAGTAATGAGAGAATGTAGAAAACAGGCAGCTGAAATGAATAGAAGTACAATGGGCAGAGGGTGGATAGCTGCAGCATTGATATTGCTTTTGTGGGCGGTGCTGGTTTTGAAAATAATTCATATAGCAATAAAAAAATAATGGGTAGACATTGTCTACCCATTTTCATTCTAATATCTTCTTGCACCCAAATATCTTGATGCATAATATTTTGTGCCTAAGTCTGTTATCATAACGTTGCCGCCGCTAGAGCTGGCATGTATGAATTTGTTGTCGCCAACATAAATTCCTACGTGGCTGGCACCTTTTTTGTAAGTGGTGAAGAATACTGTATCACCCAGCTGTAAATCTGCTTTTGCAATCTTGGTACCTACACTAAACTGATCGTCTGCTCCATGGCCAAGCTTAATACCGAAGTTTTTGAAAACATACATTACATAACCGGAACAATCAAAGCTCTTGCCATTGGATGCGCCCCATTTGTATGGTGCACCAAGAAATTTCTTCGCATAGGCAACAATTTTACTGCCGGCCTCATGTTCTGAATTGCTTCTGCTAGTTGACTGACTATCTGATGAAGTATTTAACTTTAGCAAGGTTGCTTTGTCAACAATACCAGTTGCATTAAGACCAATGGCTGTTTGGAACTTATTAACTGCCTCAATGGTGGCTTCATCATAATTTGATGTTGGCTCAACTGTATAAA
>JAQSYB010000073.1 GCA_029256365.1 Clostridia bacterium | reverse complement strand
ATAATATTGCAAGCAGGAGATTATATCAGATTTGTACCTATAGACAAAGAAGAATATAACAGCATATGCAGTATGGTAGAGAAGGATTTATATAAAATTAAAATAGTTAGGACATAAGTAGGTGAGAGATATGAAAGACATTATGATTGTCAGTCCCGGCCTTTATACTACAGTACAGGACAGAGGGCGTTGGGGTTACCAAGAGTTCGGGATGCCTGTTACTGGAGCCATGGATGATTATTCAATTAGAATAGCAAATATACTAGTAGGTAATGATGAATATGATGCCGTTTTGGAAACTACTTTAAATGGACCTGAAATATTTTTCAATATTGATGCAGTTATTGCAATTACCGGAGCCAATATGATGCCTAGGGTAAATGGTCAGTCTGTGCCAATGTGGAGCACTTTAAAGCTTTGCAAAGGTGATGTGCTATCCTTTCAAGTAGCCAGTGAAGGAACTAGAGGTTATATTGCTTTTGCAGGAGGCTTAGATATTCCCGCTGTTATGGGCAGCCGCTCAACCTTTGTAAGAGGAGGCGTAGGCGGTTATGAAGGCAGAAAACTAAAGAACGGTGATGAAATAAACCTAAGGGATAGCAATGTTTCATTGCATGCATTTGAAAATAGAACAGTTCCCTTGAAATATGTACCTGATTATAACCGTTATTGCAATGTAAGAGCTATTTTAGGTCCACAGGATGACTGCTTTACTGAGGAGAGTATTGAAAAATTCTTTGATTCTGAGTATGAGGTTACAAATGAAGCAGATAGAATGGGTTATAGGCTATCGGGGCCTGCACTGAAGCATAAAGTTGGAGCAGATATTATTTCAGACGGTATAAACTTAGGCTCAATTCAGATACCGGGTCATGGCATGCCCATTGTAATGATGGCTGATCGGCAAACGACAGGTGGATATACTAAGATAGCTACAGTAATTTCAACAGATATGCCCTACATAGCACAATTAAAGCCCGGAGATAAGCTGCGATTCAAAAGAGTAGAGGTTCAGGAGGCTCATAGGCTTTTAAAAGAATATGAAGACATAATTCAAATGATAAAAAGTGACATGAACAGCTATCGGTTAAAGACTTCTAAGGTCAAACGATACAGTCTCAAGGTAGATGGGATTAGCTATGATGTATCAGTAGAAGAGTTAGATTAATTAAAATGAGGGAAACTTTAATATATTTGTATAAAAATTGCTTTTTCTTTAAGACTAAACATTAAATAAGGTTTTGAGGTGAAGCAATTATGTCTGGAATGAGAAGAATAGACATCAGAGAACTTGACCCCATAGTTAGATATCCTACGGTAGCATCTACTTTTGAAGATCTTACAGGGGGAGAGAAGCTAGAGTTAATAAATGATCATGACCTTAAACATCTTCTTAAATACAAATTTACACTTGATTATCCCGATGAGTATGATTATGAATATATAGAGCAGGGACCATTGATTTGGCAGGTGGTTATAATAAAAAGGTTCTGAACAATGTGTTCAGAACCTTTTTGTATAGTTATATTTATTAGAATCTCTTAGTGATTGCTGCAACTCTTTCTCTTGCTGGAGTAAGATCTCCATCCTTGTTTTCAATCGTCCAGTTGATGATATCAGCGATCTCTACCATTTCTTCTTTGCCAAAGCCTTTAGAAGTTGTAGCAGGCGTACCAATACGGATACCGCTTGTTACAAATGGGCTTTGTGTTTCGAATGGAACTGTGTTTTTATTTACTGTGATGCCAATTTCGTCAAGCAGATGCTCAGCTTCCTTGCCTGTTACACCCTTATTTCTAAGGTCAACCAGCATTAAGTGGTTGTCTGTACCGCCAGATACAAGGTTGAAGCCTCTTTCCATAAGCGCATTTGCAAGTGTCTTTGCATTGTCTAAAACATTTTGCTGATATTGCTTGAATTCCGCAGATGCAGCTTCCTTGAAGCATACAGCTTTTGCGGCAATAATGTGCATCAGTGGTCCACCTTGAATGCCTGGGAATATTGTTTTGTCAACGTCCTTTGCATATTTTTCCTTGCAAAGAATAGCACCGCCTCTTGGACCTCTCAAGGTCTTATGAGTTGTAGTCGTTACAAAGTCAGCATAAGGTACTGGGCTTGGATGTAGACCAGTTGCAACTAGACCAGCAATGTGAGCCATATCCACCATCATATATGCTCCAACTTCGTCGCAAATCTCTCTAATCTTAGCAAAATCAATTGTTCTTGAATAAGCACTTGCTCCAGCTACAATCATTTTTGGCTTATGCTCTAATGCCATAGCTCTTACTTCATCATAGTTAATGTAGCCTGCCTGATCAACTCCGTAGGAAACAAACTTGAAAAGCTTGCCGGAGAAGTTAACTGGACTTCCGTGTGTTAAGTGGCCGCCGTGGGATAGGTTCATTCCTAGTACAGTGTCTCCAGGAGTAAGAACTGCCAAATAAACACCCATGTTCGCTTGGGAGCCTGAGTGAGGCTGAACATTTGCATGCTCTGCTCCAAAAAGAGATTTCATTCTATCACGAGCTAGGTTCTCAGTCATATCTACAAACTCACAGCCGCCATAGTATCTTTTGCCAGGATAACCTTCTGCGTACTTATTTGTAAGGTGTGAACCAGCTGCTTCCATTACTGCTTTGCTAACAAAGTTTTCAGAAGCAATAAGTTCTATTTTGCTTGATTGTCTTTCTATTTCCGACTCAATTGTTTGAAACAATTCAGGATCTTGTAGCTTAAGATTTTCGTACATTAGATAACCTCCTAAGGTTTAATTTCTTTTTGGTTGAACCATGTGTATTGCCTCACCCTTAAGGCCGCATACAGCCTCATGGAAAGCTTCTGACAATGTAGGATGAGCATGAATCGTATTTTTGATATCATCAATTTTTAGCTTTGCACTAATTGCAAGAGTGCCTTCGTGAATTAAATCCGAAGCATGAGGGCCCATAATGTGAACACCTATGATTTCTTCCTGCTCATTAGATAGAACCTTTACAAAGCCTTCACCTTCTCCGAGGGAAAGTGCTTTTCCATTGGCTCCAAACATAAATTTGCTAACTTGATAATTTATGCCTTGTTCCTTTACATCTTCCTCTGTCATTCCGACGCTGGAAATCTCAGGGAATACGAATATACAATCTGGAACTGGAGAGTGGGAGCTGCTTTCAATTCCATGTATTTTTTCTGCTACGGTGATACCCTGATGGGATGCTGCATGGGCAAGCATAATCTTCCCATTTACATCTCCAATTGCATAAACACCTTTTACATTTGTTTCATAGTTGGCATCAACTTTGATTCCTCTTTTGCTGTACTCAATGCCAAGTCCGTCTAGGTTTATTCCTTCTAAAACAGGATCTCTTCCTGTTGCAACAAGGAGTTCATCTGAAGCTATTTCAAACTTACCCTTTTTATTTTCCCCCAGAATATAGAAAAGACCATCTTTCTTTTCTATTCGATCCATACTGCAGTCCGTAATTAACTCTATGCCCTTTTTCTTTAGGGATACTGCAAATCTTTTTACTATATCACTGTCTACTCTTTTTAGTATACTTGAACGGTTTACTACAGTAACAGCTGAGCCCATGGCAGCAAATATTCCTGCGAACTCCAAGGCTATTACGCCACCGCCAATGATAGAAAGCCTTTTTGGAATTTCCTTAAAGTTTAATATTTCATCACTTGTAAGCACTCCCTCAAGGTTGGCACCCTCAATTGGTGGAAGAGTAGTTTTTGAGCCAGTAGCTATGATGATGTTTTTCGCTGTGATTTCTTTTGTGCTTCCATCAGCGAATGTAACCATTACAGTGTTCTTATCCTTTAGGGAAGCTGTACCGTTCATCACTTCAACCTTATTTGCTTTGAGAAGCTGCTCAATACCTGAAACCAATTGGTCAACAACCTTTTGCTTTCTGTTTTGAACCTCTTCCACATTGATGCTGTATCCATCGACTTCAATCCCAAATTCTTTGATGTGCTTCAGGGTATTTAAAATCTCTGCATTTCTCCATAAGGCCTTAGTGGGTATGCAACCTCTATTTAGACAGGTACCGCCCAATTTATCTCTTTCTATCAGGCATACATCAGACCCAAGATGGGCAGCTCTTATCGCTGCTACATAACCTCCAGGGCCTCCGCCTATCACAATTACATCTTTATTCATGAGACTCTCCTTACTTACTCCATTAAAGGCATATTCAAGAAAAACAATCAGTATACTAGTCTATTTCGCGCCATACATTGTCCTCAGGAACCTTGTCTGACGCGAAATATCCATCCTATCTTTGACTAATTCGTTTCTTTTATATACCTAAGTACTGGTGTTCTTGCAGCCTTTACTTCGTCAAGTCTTCTAACATAAGTATCATGTGGTGCTGACTTTAGAAGCTCAGGATTTGTTCTTGCTTCACCTGCAATTTTAATCATTACATCGATAAATTTATCCATTGTTTCTAAGCTTTCTGTTTCAGTTGGTTCAATCATGATTGAACTATCTACGATAAGTGGGAAGTATATTGTTGGTGGATGGTAGCCATAATCAAGAAGTCTCTTTGCAATATCGAGAGTAGAAACTTCATGATAATCAGGATCCAAGCCGCCCAATACAAATTCATGCTTGCAAATTGTATCGATTGCAAGATGATAATGACCTTTTAGTCTTTCCTTAATGTAGTTGGCATTCAGAACAGCCATTTCACTAGCCTTCTTAAGACCATCTGCACCCATAGTCAATACATAAGCATAAGCTCTGACAATTACGCCAAAGTTGCCGTAGAAGCCTTTTATCTTACCGATAGACAATGGTTTATCATAGTTCAGTATATATTTGTCTGCTTGTTTTTCAACTACAGGAACTGGAAGGAAGTCAACCAATTTCTTGGAAACTCCTACAGGACCGCTTCCTGGACCACCGCCGCCGTGAGGAGTGGAGAAGGTCTTGTGCAGGTTCAAGTGAACTACGTCAAAGCCCATGTCTCCAGGTCTTGTATAGCCCATAATAGCATTCATGTTTGCACCATCATAGTACAAAAGACCGCCGGCTTGATGTACAAGATTAGCTATTTCCTTAATATTGCTTTCAAACAAACCAAGAGTACTTGGGTTTGTAAGCATAAGACCTGCAATCTCATCACTAAGTACAGCCTTTAAGCTATCCAAATCTACTGCACCATTTGCATCGGATTTTATTTCAATAATATCAAAGCCTGCAACTGCTGCACTGGCAGGATTTGTGCCGTGAGCTGAGTCAGGAACGATTATTTTGTTTCTCTTGCTGTCGCCTCTGTTTTGGTGATAAGCTTTTATAATCATAAGCCCTGCCAATTCGCCATGTGCTCCTGCGGCGGGCTGTAAGCTTACTTGCTCCATGCCTGTAATTTCTGCAAGCATTCCACCTAAGTCATGCATAAGGTGAAGAGCACCTTGTGCAGTTTCAACTGGCTGGTATGGGTGAAGTCCTGTAAATTTTGGCATAGAAGCGATATCTTCGTTGATCTTTGGGTTATACTTCATTGTACAAGAGCCTAATGGATAGAAGCCTGTGTCAACACCAAAGTTCTTGTTTGAAAGAAGGGTATAGTGTCTGACAACATCTAGCTCGCTGACTTCAGGAAGCTCCAGCTCTTTTGTTTTAAGCATGGACGCTGGAAGCATTTCAGTTAAGCTAGTTTCCGGCACATCACATGCAGGAAGTGTGTAAGCAATTCTGCCTTCTCTGGAAATTTCAAATATTAATTCGTTATAGTTTCTCATTATTACACCTCCTACATTCCTTTCAGTATTTCAACTAGCTTATCAATTTCTTGCTTTGTTCTCTTTTCTGTTACACAGAAAAGCAAAGCATTTTCCATACCAGCATAGTCTTTTACAAGGTCATAGCCCCCAAGTATATTGTGCTTTAAAAGCTCTGCATTTACTGCGGAAGCCTTTTGACTGCTTTGGACTACAAATTCCTTGAAGAATGGCTGGTTGAATACTGGCTTGAATTTACCAGTAGCAATGATTTGATTGTATGCATAGTGAGCCTTGCTAGCGCTTTGCTCTGCTACTTCTGCCAAGCCTTTTTTGCCCATCGTAGTAAGATAAATTGCTGCGATAAGTGCATTCAAAGCTTGGTTGGAGCAGATATTTGAGGTAGCTTTTTCTCTTCTGATGTGCTGCTCTCTAGCTTGAAGAGTTAATACAAAGGCTCTCTTGCCATCTATATCAGTCGTTTCTCCAATGATTCTGCCTGGAAGCTTTCTCATAAGCTTATTTGTAGCAGCCATAAAGCCTAGGTATGGACCACCAAAGTTAATGGCATTGCCAAAGGCCTGTCCTTCACCAACAACAATATCTGCACCCATTTCGCCAGGAGTCTTGAGAAGACCAAGGGATATAGGATCAATTACGTTTACAATAAGCAACGCTTTATTTTGATGAGTAATGCTTTCTACTTCTGTTAAATCTTCTACGATACCAAAGAAGTTAGGGTTTTGTACAATAACACCTGCAGTAGTATTTGATACAGCAGCTTTCAGCTTACCGATATCAGTAACACCATCTTGGCAGTCTATTTCTACTACTTCAACACCTACAAACTTCATGTATGTTGTCAAAACCTTACGAACCTCAGGATGTACGCTCTTAGAAACTACTAAAGATTTCTTCTTCGTGTTTTCTACAGCCATCATGCCAGCCTCTGCACAAGCAGTTGCACCATCATACATAGATGCATTTGCTACATCCATGCCAGTGATGTTGGCAATCATAGTTTGATATTCAAATATTACCTGTAGAGTACCTTGGCTTATCTCCGGCTGATATGGAGTATATGCTGTATAGAACTCAGAACGGGAGGTAATATGTTTTATGATTGCTGGTATGTAATGATCATAGGCGCCTGCACCTAAGAAACAAACCATATCATCTGTATTTTTGTTTTGATTTGCAAGGTCTTTTATGAATCTTGTTAATTCAAGCTCAGACATTGCTTCGCCAAGATTGAGCTTTCTAGAAAGTCTAACTTCGGCTGGTATATCAGCAAACAAGGCATCGGTACTTTCAATACCGATGCTTTGCAGCATTTGCTTTTCTTCTTTTGGTGTATTAGGTATGTATGGAAACATAATATACCCCCTATTTGCAGTGAGCTTCGTACTGCTCTGCATTCATTAGGCCATCTAGCTCTGATTTATCATTCAATGTTACACAAACCATCCAATTTGCATATGCATCTTGGTTTAAAAGAGATGGATCATCAATAACAGCTTCGTTTGTTTCTACTACAGTACCAGATACAGCGATGTAAACATCTGATGCTGCTTTTACTGATTCAACTGCACCAAAGGAATCTCCAGCGCTTAATTCTGCGTCAACCTCTGCCAATTCAACGAAAACGATATCACCCAAAGCATGCTGTGCATAGTCAGTGATACCAACATATGCCTTATCTCCCTCAACTTTTACCCACTCGTGATCCTTTGTGTAAAGCAAATCCTTTAATACGTTCATTTTACATCCTCCTAAAATTTTATTATTTTTTATTATGTTTATTCATTTAGCATTTATTTGATGCAGTAGCAGGTAAAGTACCAACCACTACAATAGTTTATTATTTCTTGTAGTTTTTATTTAAGAACTTCTTGCTCGTTACCTTTGCTTTTAGAGGCTTATTTCTTACGATTATCTCAATTGGTGTATCCAATTCAGCATAAGCAGCATCAATTAGTGCTAAGCCGATGCTCTTCTTTACAGTAGGAGCCATATAGCCTGTAGTTACAACTCCAATCACCTTGCCATCTGCCATTACTTCGTAGCCGTGTCTTGGAATACCTTTGTCGATTAGTTCAAAGCCTACAGTTTTTCTCTTTAAGCCTTCTTCTTTTTGCTTCACCAAAGCATCCTTGCCTATAAAGTTCGCTTTGTTTAGCTTTACAAACATACCAAGTCCTGCTTCAAGTGGAGTGATATCCTTGTCAATTTCATTGCCGTATAAAGGCAATGTAGCTTCAAATCTCAAGGTATCTCTGCAGCCTAGGCCACATGGTTTAAGTCCAAGATCCTTGCCAACTTCCATAAGCTTGCTCCAAACAGCGGAAATGTCTTTGTTAGAAGCATATATTTCGAAGCCATCCTCTCCTGTGTACCCAGTTCTGGAAACAAGGCACTTAATGCCTCCAACCATAACTTCTCTATC
>JAQSYB010000072.1 GCA_029256365.1 Clostridia bacterium | reverse complement strand
TGCAAGAAACCATCGGGAAAAGGTAATCCAAAGAGGCGACATTTCTGCTACTACATACTTGCCAAACACATAGTTGCCCGCCCAAAACAAATTGCACAGTACCAGCAGGATCCAAACTCTATATTTATTCATACTTCCCCCAACCTCTTATATGACCATTTACATTGTTCTGATTCTTACTTTCTTTACAGTCTGCAGCTTGCCCTTTATTTTTATTTCAGGCAGTCTTCTCGCTACTGTCTCTCCTGCTCTGCCAAACACCTCTACATAAGAGCACGTATCCTGCACATCTATAATTCCAATGTCATCTGCTGTAATCCCTTCAATGCTGGTTATGGCACCAAGTATATCTCCCGGTCGCATCTTATTTTTCTTTCCTGAATTGATGCGTATTTTGGTTATTTCTCTGTTAAGCCTTTCCGCTTTATCTGCCTTAGCCTTTGGCTTGGACTTGATGCTTTCCTCAAATTCCTCCCTGCCCTGCACCACTTCCTGCTCTGTAGGCAGCTCCTTTTTCGGTATGCTGTATTGTATGTATTCCTCAATTTCATTTAAGAATCTGAGTTCTCTTTTTGTTGAAAGAGTAATTGCTACACCTTCTTTTCCTGCCCTGCCTGTTCTTCCTATTCTGTGAACATAGCTTTCATTTTCCATGGGTACATCATAGTTAACGACATGAGATACATCATCAATATGCAATCCCCTTGCCGCTACATCTGTAGCAATCAAAAAGTGAAACTCACCTCTTTTAAATCTCTGCATCGTATACAATCTATTATCCTGCTCCATGCCGCCATGGAGTCCTGCACAATAATAGCCCTCATTGTCCATTTGATCCAAAAGATCTTGCACCTTTTCTCTGGTATTGCAGAATAATATACAGCTATCAGGCTTTTCAGTATATATGATGCTCTTTAAGGCATTAAATTTTCTACTTTCCTCCACTTCATAGTACCACTGTTGAATTTTTTCTACAGTGGGATTCTTTGCATGCAGCTCTATCTTTTGTGGATTTATCATGTATTTATTGCAGATTTCTTCTATTTTATCGGGCATTGTTGCAGAGAAAAGCATGGTTACTCTTTTGCGAGGCAGCAGACTTACGATTGCTTCTACCTGATCGATAAATCCCATATCCAGCATTTTATCTGCTTCATCAATTACTAGGTATTTTATATCGTCCAAAATCAGATTCTTTTTCTCAATATGATCAGAGGTTCTTCCAGGGGTTCCAACTACTACATGAACTCTTTGCTTTAACTCCCTTTTTTGTATCTCCATAGGCTGCTTGCCAAATATTGCGGCACATCTGATCCTTTTGAAGCGACCTACATGGGAAAAGTCTTCTTTTACCTGTACTGCCAACTCCCTAGTGGGCGTCAGTACCAGCACCTGAGGATTTTTCTGCTCTAGCTCCAAATTTTCGCAAATTGGAATGGCAAAAGCAGCTGTCTTACCACTGCCGGTCTGGGATTTTACAATGATGTCTTGTTTCTTCAGTACTGCTGGGATTACTCTTGCCTGCACCTCAGTAGGGTTTTCATATCTTAGTTTAAAAAGTGCCTTCATGGTCTCTTCACTTAACCCAAAAGCATCAAAATTCAATTTATTCATTTTATTTATCTCCTAAATTTTTATAGATATTTTCTTTTATTATAGAATAATTGGCTCATATTCATACATTTTACTGCTAATATTTGCTAGCTTATTAGTTATTGTAACATAATAATGATGGTAAAAAGAAGCAATAAAAATATATATACATGGATTGACAAATAATAAAAGCAAGTGTAATATGTTTCGTATGCGAAATATATTAGTGCGAAATACTTTTACACGAAATAATGAGCGAGAGGTGATAGACTTCATGGAAGAAAATAAAGGAATCAAAGCAATCAAGATATTAAAAAACGTTATGGAGACAGTGAAGCAAAAGGTGCATTCTCATTTCAAAGAAATGAATATTACAGGACCTCAAGGAATGCTTATGGGCACCTTGGCCCATCATGGGGAAATGAAGGTCAGTGACTTAAGTGAGAGGCTTGGACTATCCAACAGCACGGTGTCCGGAATAATTGACAGATTGGAAAATCAAGGTTTGGTGGAAAGAACCAGAAGCAAAGAGGATAGGCGAGTTGTTTATGTCAATGTATCCCCTGAATTTAGAAAAAATTCCAAGGAACACTTTCTAAAAATTGAAAAAGTATTTGAGGCTATGATGAGCAAAGCAACTCCAGAAGAGCTGGATGACATACTGCAAGGCTTAAATACATTACAAAGAGTAATCGATAGAGATCAGAAATAGGAGTAGATGTCATATGTTTAAACTAGTCAAATATTTAAAGCCCTTTACGATTCTAATCATCACAGCAATTATTTTGCTGTTTGTACAGGCAATGTGCGATCTTTCACTGCCTGATTATATGTCCAATATCGTAAATAAAGGAATCCAGCAAGGTGGTATTGAGAGTGCAGTACCAAAGGCGATGAGACAAAGCACCATGGACAAAATCAGCCTAATGATGGGTGATAATGACAGAGTCTTGGTGCATAAAAGCTATACATTAATCGACGCATCAAGTGCAGATTATAATAAGTATATGAAAGATTATCCGATACTGGCTTCTGAGTCCATTTACATTTTAAATCAAATGGATAAGGAACAGATGGATGCATTGAATCCTATCTTGGGTAAAGCAATTTTGGCTGTATCCGGGTTCAAAAAATTCACAGCCTTAGATGATAATATGATTACCCAGGCTGCTGTAGGTCCTATAAAATCTGAATATCAAGCATTGGGGCTGAATACTGATAATATTCAAAACAATTATATTATGAGCGCTGGAGTCTTGATGCTCCTTATATCCTTACTTAGCGCTGCCTGTGCTGTAATAGTTGGCCTCTTATCTGCTCGGGCAGCTGCAGGCTTATCAAAAAACCTGCGCAAGGGCATATTTACCAAGGTGGAAAGCTTTTCAAATGCTGAGTTTGATAAATTCTCCACAGCCTCACTGATTACAAGGACCACCAATGACATCACCCAGATACAAATGCTTGTTATCATTATGATAAGAATGGTAATCTATGCACCGATTATGGGAGCAGGTGGAGTCGTAAAAGCCTTAACCAAAAGCTCTTCTATGTCTTGGACGATAACTCTAGCAGTTGTCGTGTTACTGGGTTTGATTATAACAGTCTTTACCATAGCTATGCCTAAATTTAAGACCATTCAAAAGCTTATCGATAGGTTAAATCTCGTTACGAGAGAAAATCTGACCGGCATGATGGTAATCAGAGCTTTTAATACTCAAGAATTTGAGGAGAAACGTTTTGATAAAGCCAATGTAGATCTTACAAACACAAACCTCTTTGTTAATCGTGTCATGGTGTTTATGATGCCTGCAATGATGCTGATTATGAATGGCGTTACACTGCTTATCGTTTGGGTAGGTGCCCATCAGATTGCGGAATCCTCCATGCAGGTTGGCGACATGATGGCATTTATGCAGTATGCAATGCAGATTTTGTTTTCATTCCTAATGCTGTCAATGATGTTTATCATGATACCGAGAGCATCCGTATCCGCACAGCGTGTAGCTGAAGTGCTGGAAATAAAACCTACCATAGTTGACCCAGAAGAACCAAAAGCTCTTCATGAAATTGAGGGTGTTGTGGAGTTTAGAAATGTATCCTTCCGATATCCTGGTGCAGAAGGCGATGCCCTAAAGGATGTCAGCTTCAAGGCACTGCCTGGACAAACAACGGCTTTTATCGGTTCCACTGGTTCAGGTAAGACAACCCTCATTAATTTAATACCACGTTTTTATGATGTGACGGAGGGTCAGGTTTTAATTGATGGAATAGATGTAAGAGAGGTTACACAGCATGCCCTTCGTGAAAAGATCGGATATGTACCTCAAAAGGGTTCCTTATTCAGCGGTACAATACAATCTAATTTAAAATATGCAGATGAACATGCTACGGATGAAGCAATCAATAAAGCTGCAGAAATTGCACAGGCTATGGAGTTTATCAATGAAAAGCCAGAGCACTTTGGAACTGAAATCTCTCAGGGTGGTGCCAATGTCTCTGGGGGACAGAAACAGAGATTATCAATCGCTCGCGCCTTGGTAAAAAAGCCGGATATCTATCTATTTGATGATAGCTTTTCCGCTTTGGATTTCAAAACCGATGCAGCTCTTCGAGAGGCTCTAAAGTCTCAAATAGAAAAAAGTACTGTTCTCATTGTTGCACAGCGTATCTCAACTATCATGAATGCAGATCAAATAATCGTACTTGAGGATGGAAAAATTGCAGGCATGGGGACACACAGGGAGCTTATGAAAAGCTGTGAAACCTATCAAGAAATTGCTTTATCACAGTTCTCAAAGGAGGAATTGGCATGAGTGAGAGAAGGCGACAGGGCGGCGGCCATATGGGACCCGGAGGCGGTATGATGCAAGGCGGGGAAAAAGCCCGCAATTTCAAAGGTACAATGAAAAAACTAATCACGCACCTAAGTGTGTATAGAATATCTATTTTAATCGTAATCGTTTTTGCGGCTGCCAGTGCAATATTCTCCATCATTGGTCCAAAAATGCTAGGCAAAGCTACAACTAAGCTTTTTGAAGGCATTATGGGAAAAATCGCAGGCTCTACTACAGGCATTGATTTTGATTATATCGGAGGCATAATACTTACTCTTTTGGGCCTGTACCTGCTAAGTTCATTGTTTAGCTATATACAAGGCTGGGTAATGTCCCATGTTTCTATGAAAGTAAGCTATGGCTTTCGAAAGGATATTTCCGAAAAAATCAATCGAATGCCCCTTCGGTATTTCGATGGTACAAACCACGGCGAAGTGTTGTCCCGTGTTACCAATGACGTGGATACACTAAGTCAGACACTAAACCAGAGCATGACTCAAATCATTACATCGGTTACTACCGTTGTGGGTGTGCTGGTCATGATGCTTAGCATAAGCTGGTCTATGACACTTGTTTCTCTCTTTATCCTTCCTATATCAATGGTGCTTATTATGTTCGTAGTAAAACGGTCTCAGAAATACTTTAAAGAACAGCAAGACCTGCTGGGACACTTAAACGGACATGTTGAAGAAATGTATGGCGGCCACGTTGTAATGAAGGCCTTTAATGGAGAAGAAAAAAGCGTAGAAAAGTTTGTGGGCTTAAACGATAAGCTCTATGGAGTAACGTGGAAGTCGCAATTCTTATCTGGTATGATGATGCCGATAATGTCCTTTGTCGGCAATATAGGATATGTGGCTGTAAGCGTATTAGGTGGATGGCTGGTTATAAAAAGAACCATTGAAGTAGGTGATATTCAAGCCTTTATCCAATATGTACGATCCTTTACTCAACCAATTGCACAATTGGCTAATATTTCAAACGTATTGCAGCAAACCGCTGCTTCGGCCGAACGTGTATTTGAGTTCTTGGCTGAGGAAGAAGAAATTCCAGAGACCGAAAAGCCTATAAAACTGGAGCACGTTCAAGGCAGTGTTGAATTTAAAAATGTTCACTTTGGATATAAGGAGGACAAAATCATCATCAATGATTTCTCCGCTTATGTAAAACCTGGTCAAAAGGTAGCCATTGTCGGCCCAACTGGCGCAGGTAAAACAACCATGGTTAAGCTCCTGATGCGTTTCTATGATATCACCAAAGGGGCTATACTAGTGGATGGGCATGATATAAGGGAATTTAGCCGTGGAGATTTGCGTTCAATGTTTGGCATGGTTCTTCAGGATACCTGGCTTTATAATGACAGTATTATGGAGAATATCCGATATGGTCGTTTAGATGCAACTGATGAAGAAGTGAAGGCAGCTGCTAAAGCGGCACACGTGAATAGCTTCGTTCATACACTGCCGGATGGCTATCATATGGTGCTTAACGAAGAAGCCTCAAATGTATCCCAAGGTCAAAAGCAGTTGATTACAATTGCCAGAGCCATTCTGGCAGATCCTAAGATACTAATACTTGATGAAGCTACTAGCTCAGTAGATACACGAACAGAGATTCAAATACAGAGAGCCATGAACAATCTGATGAGCAATCGCACAAGCTTTATCATAGCCCATAGATTGTCAACAATTAGAGATGCTGATTTAATACTGGTAATGGAGCATGGAGATATTGTAGAGCAGGGAAATCATCAGGAGCTGCTTGCAAAGAAAGGTGTCTATGCTGACCTCTACAACAGCCAGTTCGCAAGTGCTCAAGCAGTATAGCTGAAATTGAAATGCCCACCGTTTCATAGCCTTTATGGCTCGATCGGTGGGCATCATTATTATTTGCTTACTTTAACGCTGTCTACTGTAATATATTTCGCTATAATAGCCATATGTTCTGCAGATACCTTCGGACATACCTTTAATATGCTGTCTATGACATGATCAATATTTGACTCATCTATCATTTTACCTACAATGCCTTCTTCCAGCTGCTCTTCAGGAGTAGCCATGGAGCTATATAACTCCGCTACAATAGGACTAAGCATGATATCTTCATTCTCAACACAATCCTGAGAAAGATATAAATTCCCTTCCTTTACTACAATCTGACCATAAGCGTACTCTTTTTTGATGACTGCATCATCCTCAGAGCCGCAGCAGCACTCATATTTTAAATGCTCGATATGTCTTAAATCAAGAATATGACTTTCATCTCTCCTATTTAAAATGCATCTTTCACCCAGCTCTAGAAGCCTTTGCTTCATGTGCTTGGATAATCCCTCACCAAATTCAACAACAAACTGTTTCATAGATATTGTTCTCTTCATTTTGTAATTTTTCTTCATCATCATGGCAATTCTCCTCTTATTCTGGTATTATTTCAAGCAAATTTACATAAAGTTCTTTGGAACAAATAAGACAAAAGCCACCTATGGGTGGTGGCACATCATGCAATTATGCAGCATAAATTGTGTAAGATAGGCTATTGCACCAAATCTAACAATTATTATATATTATTCCCAATTTTAATTTTTCTACTACTACAATTATAACATAATGGAAAAATAATTGGCTGTATTTTTTAAATTCAATCGAATTACTATGCAATTTTGCTTCTTGTAGATGTAATTTTGCCTTTTATACTGTTCAAGCTTTTCACCTTTAAGGTTGGATCACTTACTCCACAATCCGTTAGAATTGCTTGCAGTATCTTGAACTCTTTTCTCTTAATGACTACTTCAATCTTGTATCTTCTCTCTCCATTATTGCCTCTTGCCAGGAAGTTGTTGACTGTATAGCCTTCTGTTCTGAGCTCCTCTGCTACTTCAATCATTTTATTCTTATTGTTGAGAAATACATCTACCTCCAGTATTCCGAGAGCCAGCTTTTCTTCTATCTTGTTTCCTATATACACCCCTAAGGTTCTGCCCAATGCATAAGCAATTGTGTAATGCAATCCATCTGAACTGCTTACCTTAGAAATGGTTGCTGCAAAAATTACAGCATCAGCAAAAGACAAAAGGTAAACCGGATTCATGATATTTTTTGATGTTAATATGGTTCTTAGTGTTGCTAATATATTGGTAAGGGCTGTTATTAAAAATAGCCCTAGCATAGCAATTATTACTTGTTGTGTCATTTTGACACCTCCTATTTTTTCTTCCATGTATCATATTTCATTTATATTTTTGCAATAAAAAACGCCAACATAATCAAGGTATGTTAGCGCCTGGTTTCATAATAAATTTTTAGGTCTTTCAACAATAGGGGCAAATATGTTTCAGTGAATAAAAAAATCTTTGCAAATCATAAACTAACTTTACTACTATATCACATAAATAGGTATAGTGCAAATACTTATTGACATAAAGGGCATATTAATATATTATATATGAAAATAAAGTAAATATCTGGCTATGATGAGAAGAGTAAATAAATGAGTTTCTTTACAGAGAGCTCCGGCAGCTGAAAAGGAGTAAGAAATGTTTGTTGAAACAAGCCTCTGAGCTTCATACCAATTCTTTTAGGGAAAAGGCTATGACAGGTGCTCCTGTTACAGAGCTAGGGTATAAGCATTTACAAATGCCGTACCCGAAAAGGTCAATATGGCAACATATTGATAAACTGGGGTGGCACCACGAAGATATAACTCTCGTCCCCAAGACGTAATCGTCTTGGGGGTGAGGTTTTTTTATTTTTTGCAGAACAAA
>JAQSYB010000071.1 GCA_029256365.1 Clostridia bacterium | reverse complement strand
GGCAATGAAAATGTATTGGACATTAAAAATATAGAATTGAGAGCAGGAGAGAGCAAAAGTATTCTAGCTGAGGGAGTCGGCAAGGATATAAGCTATATTTATGCAGAACTGAATGAAGAAGATGGACTGGGCATGGACAACGTGATATATGACGTTGTAAAACCATCGCAGCTTCAAAAAGTATTGCTGGTTTCGCAGAGTAATATATTTATAGAAAAGGCATTCTCCATCATTGATAATGTCGAGCTTTATAAATCCAACCCAGGAGATGAAATTCAAGGGGAGTATGATTTATATATTTATGACGGCACTATACCAGCCAGCTTTCCGCAAAAGGGCAGCATCATGCTGCTTAATCCACCCTCTGGCAGTGCCTTGGCAGAAGTCCAGGGGGAAATAGAAGGTGGTACTGTAAATGCAGTATCCCATAGTTTGACGAAGTATCTAGAAAATACAAGCTTCGCTGTATCCAAGCTCAAAGCTGTTGAACTGCCATATTATGCGGATAAGCTGCTGGAGGTAGGGGGAAACACTGCAGCCTTTATAGGCCAATACAGAGAACGTAAGACAGCAGTAATTGCCTTTGACTTGCATAACAGTGATTTTGTATTGATGCCGGAGTATCCTGTGTTTATGAATAATATAGCAGGCTATCTAATCAATGTTTCATCAGGGGAAAAATCTGTATATAAAAGCGGTGAGGCAGTAGAAATCAATCCCATGCCCGATGCAAAGGAAGCTTTTATAGAAAGTGCTGAAAACAAGCACTATGATGTAGAGCTTAAGTATCCCATACTTCCCTTTGAAAACACGGAAGAAATTGGGGTATATAAACTGATACAAAGACTAGAAGCAGAGCAAGTCCAATCTCTGTTTGCTGTGAATTTTCCTACTGATACAGAATCAAATACTAGGGCACAGCAGACATCTCAAAGTGCAGAGCTAGAAGCAGCTAAGGCCTTTGTAACCGGCAGGCGAATAGCGTCTTGGTTGATGATTTTAGTACTGCTGATTGCTGCAGTGGAATGGGTGGTGTATATACGTGGTTATTAATTTTCAAAAGCTTTACATGCTTTTGTTTATACCTGTGGTGCTGCTATTTGTATGGGCTACCTCAAAAAAGTTAGGGAATATGTATAAGCTTAGAAAACAGCTTATTTTAATATGCAGAACCTTGTTTCTCATACTAATGATATTGGCATTGACTGGTGTAAATCTAAAGTGGAGTGTTGATACGACGACCACTTTGTTTGTCATGGATGCATCGGATAGTATGCAAGAAGAGCGTCAAACCATTGAAAGCTTTGTAAGAGAAGCAATCAATCAGAAGAGCTCCAAGGATCAAATAGGAGTTCTTTCCTTTGGAGACAATGCTTTGATAGAAAGCTTTGTTGCAAAGGATGCTATTTTTAATAAGATTGAAAGCAATCCTAGGGGGATCTATACAAATGTAGAAGAAGCCCTTAATACTGCAATTTCCCTCATGCCGCAAAACAGTAAAAAAAGAATTGTTCTGCTTACAGATGAAGAGGAAAACGCTGGCAACAGTGCCAGATTGGCAGCTACACTGCTGGAACAGAATATAGAGCTTAAGATTCATAAGCTGGAGAGAAATATAGATGAGGAAGCAGCTGTAGAAAGCGTAACGGTACCTCAGCGTTTGAGAATAGGTGAACAATTCAATATTGTTGTAAATATAAACAGCAAAGTAAAAACAGGTGCGAAGCTTACATTGATAAGCGGTAGAACGAAGGTGGCAGAGCAAAGAGTAGAGCTGCAAAAGGGGAACAATAAATTTGTTTTCAGTGATACAGCTGAAATAGGCGGCTTCAAAAGCTATCGTGCTGTTCTAGAGCCAGATATAGACACCGATACTAGAAACAATGAGGCATCCACCTTTACGGATGTACTTGACAAGCCTAGGGTTCTAGTTCTAGAGGATGCGGCAGGAGAATCCTCGGAAGTAGAAAAAATACTTCAAGCATCAAATATTGAATATGATAAGGCGGAGGCCTTTTATGCACCGAGTACCCTGGAAGAGCTGTCGAAATACAAATCAGTGATACTTTGCAATGTTTCTTCAGAAAACCTCAATGAGGGCTTTATGAACTCCGTTGAGAGCTATGTCAAAGACCTTGCTGGAGGATTGATTGCAACAGGAGGAGAGAATTCCTTTGCCTTAGGCGGTTATTATAAGACTCCCTTGGAAAAGGTTCTTCCAGTCAATATGGAGCTGAAAGGCAAAAAAGAAATACCGGATATGGCTATACTGCTGATTATTGATAAATCTGGCAGTATGACAGAGGGAAGAGGCGGTATTACCAATTTAGATATTGCCAAGGAAGCTGCTGTCAGAACCCTTGATTCTTTACGAGAAAAGGACAGCATAGGAGTAATCGCCTTTGATGATACAGTTTATTGGGTCGTAGAGCCCCAAAAGGTGAACAATGCAGATGTGATTGCAGATGCAATCGGTACGATCAGGCCGGGAGGCGGCACAAGTATTATACCTGCATTAGAAGAGGGCTATGAGAAAATCAGCAAGGTAGATGCAAAAATCAAGCATATTATACTACTGACGGACGGCCAAGCAGAGAGAACGGGCTATGAAGCGCTGGTCGAGAAGATGAACAAAGAAAACATAACAGCCTCTACAGTGGCGGTTGGTCAAGGTGCTGATGTTACCTTGCTGGAGAATATAGCAAAGGGTGCCAAGGGGAGATTTTATTATACAGATGCAGGAGATAACATTCCCAGAATATTTGCCAAGGAAACCTTTATCGCGGCAAGAGCATACCTGAATAACAGGGAGTTTACTCCTATTATCACCAATCAGCATAATATCATAGCGGATGCGGCATCAAAGGGATTGCCATCGCTGTTAGGCTATGTTGCTGCTACACCGAAAAGTACTGCACGGATGCTGCTGGCCAGCGATCAGGAAGACCCTATACTGACAGTTTGGCAGTACGGCTTGGGTAAGACAATCGCATGGAATTCGGATATTACAGGTAAATGGAGTGCGAATTATGTAGGTTGGAGCGACAACATCAAGCTCTGGCAAAACATGATAAACTGGACGATAGAAAAATATGAAAGTGACTACATCACAGCAGAGGTAGTACAGCAGGGAGGGAAGGGCGTTATCAGCGTAGAGGCAGAGACGGGAGGTCAGCAGCTGGAGACAACCGCTATAGTCGTTGCGCCGGATATGTCAAGTCAGGAAATATCCCTTTATCCCACCGTACCGGGACAATACAGTGGGGATTTTGATATAAAAAGTCAGGGTGCTTACTTGATCAAGGTGCTGCAAAAGGAAAACGGAGAAACCGTTGGTGCAGCAAGTACAGGGGTATCCATTCAATATTCTCCGGAATATAGATTGGATCAAAAAAGTGATCATGTAGAACGTTTGGCGAAGGAAACAAATGCAATATATATTGAAAAGCCGGAGGATGTTTATAAGGGCAAAATGAAGGACATTTATGGCGCAGTAGATATTACACCATTTTTGCTGATCATGGCAATTATCATATTTTTGATAGACATCGCATTAAGAAGGTTAAATTTACCCTTGAACAAAGTAGAGGAAAGCTTATCAAGGCTTAAAGCAAAGTATTTTGTAATAAAGAAAAAGCCTGTGATGCATACCATTCAGCCAAAAGAGAAGAAAAAGCCAGAAATAGTAATACAACCAGAGTATCAAGAAACGAAGGTTATTCCTAAGCCAAAGAAGCAAAAGGAAGAAAATCTTGATACATCTGCATTATTAAATAAGAAAAAGAATAGGGATTCGTAACAGTAATAATAATTTAAATAAAAGACCGTTTCTACTTTCAGATAGTGTAAGAACGGTCTTTTCATATCTCACGATAATAGGTTTTTCTATAATACTTATCAAATATTTTCAATTAAAAAAACTACACAGCTCTAGCCGTGTAGTTTTTTTGTGAGAGGGGGTTATTTGCCTATTGCATGCTTAGCCGCTATTTTACCAAATACGATATCGTCAAGGGTGTTGTTGCCAGCAACACGACCAGCACCATAAAGTCCACCAACGATTTCGCCAGCTGCGTATAATCCTTCAATTGCATTGCCATCCTTATCAAGCACTTGTGCGTTTTCATTGATTGCAACACCGCCCATTGTATAGTGGCTTGATGGCTTTGTAATAGCTCCATAGAAAGGAGCTGTTGCTACCTTACCAAAAGTCTTTCTTCCAAATGCGTCATTTTTTGCATTGTACTCATCTATAGTTGCCTTAAGAGCTGCGGGGTCTAAACCAAGCTGTTTTGCTAGATCTTCTATTGTATCAGCCTTAACACCCTTCGCTTTGTCTATCATTTTTGCACCATCTTTAGTAGCGAAAACATCTGAATCAATGACAACGTATGCCATTTTATCCTGCTGCTTAAGGATTTCTGAAGCCAAATCCAAAGGTTTTAATGTTTCATCAACGAATCTCTTCGCATCCTTGTTTACAAGAATTCCGCCTTTGCCTTCTTCATTAACGATTACTTCCTTGAACCAGTATCCATTTAATGATAAAGGTCTCATTTGGAAGTGTTCCATATCCTTTAGTTGTGCACCTATTGCTTGTGCCATTTTTATACCGTCACCTGTAGCCCCTGGAGTAGTCATTTCTGTATTAACACCCGCATATTTTGGGTTGAATTCAGCAATCATTTCTGGAGCATTGTTTAATCCACCCGTTGCAAGTATAACGGATTTAGCCTTAATGATTTGCTCTTTGCCATCTTTGCCTGTAACCTTTGCCCCAACTACCTTGTCATTTTCTACAACAAGTTCAGTTGCCTTCGTTTCAACTCTTAAATCAATATTAGGGTATTTAGCTGCTTCAGCTTGGTAAGCCTTAACCAAAAGGGCACCATAGTGACCTTCTTCTGGAATGATCCAGAATGCATCTTTGGGATCTAGCTTATACTTTAAGCCAAGTGTTAGTAACCACTCATAAGCATCATTACTACTATCTACCAGTAATTTTACAAGTTTTTCGTCTGCAAGATCCTTACTAGTTTCCATTGTTTTCTTGAAGTGCTCTTCTTTTGTAAAAGGTCTTCCAGCTGCCTCGTGTAACTTTGTATCAGATGCTGTTATACCCGTTGCAGAAATGATTGTATTTCCACCAACAGCCGGCATCTTTTCAACTAAGATAACCTTTGCGCCATTCTCTGCTGCAGTGATTGAAGCTACTAAACCAGCTCCACCGCCACCGATAACTAGAACATCTGTTGTATTGTTGTCGGCTTCCTTAGTAGGTGCAGGTGCTGGAGTGCTATTTGTGCAACCTGCTAGTATACCTACAACCATAGTCAGAATAAGTAACATTGATATTGCGATTTTCTTCATGATGTACCCCCTAATAATTTTTAAATGATTTAAATTTATTTTTTTGAATTCATGATATTTTGATAAGACTTACTATTTACTAGCACCCTTTATAGCATCCTGAACAGCCTGCATAATTGCTTCACTTGTTACAGTTGCACCGCTTATTGCGCTTACTTCAGTAGATTGTGCTTTTATAATTTCTTGAGGTATTTTTTCAATTATAGAATCTGATAGTCCTGGTGTTTCAGAGTGCTCAACAACCTTTATGGCACTGATTTTTCCCTTTTCTACAATTACTTCCACTTTCATAGGACCAAATTTTCCTTCGCCGCTGCCGGTGTAAACTCCATCAGTATACTTACCTGTGTTGGCTTGACAGCCTACTGCGAAGAGAAGTGTTACAACAAGTGCTAAGACTAATAATTGCTTGAAGTTCTTCATATATTTCTCCCTCCTCCTTGTTTGTTAATTAATTAACCATTCCTCGTATATAATGATATCAAAATAGCGAATGATAAAATATCTCTCAAATGTCCCTTTAGAATGACAAAAGTCCCTCATCTGAGGGACTTTTGTCTCGACCAAAACATGGCTGCTTCAGTTCTATTATTCACATTTATTTTTTTCATGATTTTGCTAACATTATTCCGAACTGTTTTCTCAGAGAGAAATAATGATTCGGCTATTTCTTTATTGGTTCGCCCTTGACTAATTAACTCAAGTATATTTCGCTCTTGCGGCGCCAAAGGCTGATCTGTATCATTGCCCTTTTGTATAATTTTCATTAATTTATGCGAAATATTAGGATCAATTATTGACATTCCTTGGTAGACATCTATAATTGCCTTTGCGATTGCTTTGCCTTCAATATTTTTAAGTAAATACCCATCTATCCCTGCCTTAACCGCTTCATATACAATATTTTCATCTGCAAAGGCTGTAAGAATTATGACTTTAATATCTGGCGATATACTTTTAAGCCTAATACACCCTGACACACCGTCTCCATCCGGAAGCTTCATATCCAATAAAACAACATCGGGTTTGCAGGATTCTGTCTTTATATACATATCTGATAGCGACTCCGCTTCTTCGCAAACCTCAATTAAGGGGTTTTTTTCGATGATTGATCTGATGCCGTATCTTACTACGGAATGATCATCTACTAATAGAACCTTTATTTTCGATTTATTCATTTAACCCTTCCTCCCAAGGTACAATTAACGTTATTATTGTGCCTTTGTTATCGCTGCTAATATTTAATATTCCATTGGTTGAGGCGGCACGTTCTTGCATTGAGGTTAGTCCATATTTTCTATCGCTTCTTGCAGTACCTTTATGAAAACCCTTTCCATTGTCTTTTATTTCAACAATAATGGATCTTAAGTCAAAGCCAATCTTTACCTTAATTTCAGCAGCATTCGAATGCTTAACAGAGTTACTGATTGCTTCTTGTATAATATAATAAATCTGCGTTAATTTATCGGAAGATACAAAACGAAGTGTAACATCAGGTATTTCGTAATCCAGTTGTATACTAGCTTTGCTTATTTTTTTAAAATTATTAATTGTTTCTTCCAACTGTAACCTAAGTTGGTCTAAATCCATCCTCTTGGTAGAAACCTTTTCTATAAATTCACGGACCTTTTGTATTCCATCATTCAAATTTCCTTTTATTTGCTTAAGCTCACTATGTAAAAAATTTACGTCATTTTCTTCTAAAAGATTTTCAAGCTGCAGTCCTGATGCAAAAAGATCTTGTATTATTCCATCATGAAGATCTCGTCCCAGCCTACGCCTTTCTTGGCTAGCTACCCGTTCTTGCATAAGGTTTTGCATGATTATATCATTTTCTAAACGAAAAATATCAATTATAACAATAAATAAAATCGTAATGCATATTGCAGATAGCATTCTGCCAAGTTCAACCGGGAAACCAAACAGCTCAAGGAAGGCTTGCTTATTAATAATATTTGCAGGAAAGAAATCCCGCTCATTAACCAACAATCCTGCAAAAATTCCATAGGATATAAATGAAGCAGCCAATAGCCTAAATTTAAGTGCTGTCTTTCTTAACTTCATAGTTTCGAAAGCTTTTGCATTGTAAAAAAGTGCTGATGCAGTAAGTATTGCTGCAGGAAAACCTATAAAATATCTGCATAATGTATCAAAATCAAGATTTGTTCTAAAGGATATTTCACCATTGCTAATGGTACTACTCCCATAAAAAAATAGCCACACAACAAATATCAACCAAGGCAGCCATTTCAATTGTAAATTACCCCGCCCTTTATAATCAATTACTTTTATACCAAAGTACAATAGTATGGTAAAAGACAGTGCATTTAAAAGTACAGCAGCCATCAGGAAAATAAGCTTCTCCTTAGGAAATATGTCGGCAATGACAAACATGATAAGCCACTCAACAAATCCATGCAAGACTCCAAATAAACCTAAAATGTGTATGGCTTTTAGAAGAGGAAAATTAGTTTCTTTTTGAATGTTCTGCTGCAAAGCAATTACACCCATAGTGAAAAAGCTTATTCCATAAATAAAAAAGAGAACAATATAAATACTTCCAGAGTAGAGCATAAGTAATACACCTCGCAAATGGGTCATTGGTTTAAAACAATAATATAACCATTTTAATAATGACATAATATTAGATTATTATATTTTAATTGTCAATTCAAAAACTTTCTTAATAATAGCATTGCATAAGCCACTAATTAATAGTTATAATAATAGAATTTTATTGCCACTATTTAAAATCAGCTTATAAAGATTCTATATTGACGTGGTAATAAAAAAATGCTAATATGTTCATTGTACGAATAGTTCGAGAGGTGAATTAAATGCAAAAAACATTTCATAA
>JAQSYB010000070.1 GCA_029256365.1 Clostridia bacterium | reverse complement strand
AAAGAGTCCCTCTCCACCAAACAATAGATTTTTTGCTACTTGACCTACACTTTTTCCTACCCATTCTACATCATAGGTAATATTCTTATCAAAGCCAACAATGGCACCCGTGTCTACTTGAATTTTTCCGCCATAATCAGCTGGGTTTAATTCAATAAAGTTCCCGCAGGCGCCAATAAACAGTGTGCCAACATCACTGAATTTTTCTAAAATAAAGCCCTCGCCGCCAAACATACCCGCTCCTACTTTTTTGGTCAGAGCGATATCAAAATCAACGGTATTTTCTGCTGCAATAAAGCCATCTCTTTGTACATAGAACTCTCCGTACTCTTCTATATTCAAAGCCATTATTTCCCCAGGTATGGTTTGTGAAAAAGCAATTAAGCCGCTTTGACCATGTGTTACATTGAATACTTGGAAGGCAGCAGATTCTCCAGCCAGCTTGCGCTTTCCTACATTAATTGCGGTATCCATAAATTTACCTAGCATGCCGCCGCTGCTTTTCTGCTCAAAGTGCCCCTTCTTGTCACTAACGTTAAAGGATGTTTCAAATTCTATATTTTCTGTTTTCCATAAGAACTTACCGGACTCACTGTATACCACCTGTCCGGCTTTTAACTCAATTAAGAGCTGCTGCATGGCATTGCCTAATATCTTGTAGCCGATCATAAAAATCATTCCTTTGCTAAAAATTTATTTAATACAATATAGCAATATTATAACAAAATATTCCTTTAATGGAAATTAAATATGGATAATCATCATTTTAATCGTTTTATTGAAAAAATAAAAGGATAATAAGGAAAAATAGAGAAGGTATAAAAAAATTGCAATGCATGGATTTCTAATATATTAAAAAGAATAATACACGAATACAATTTATTAAAAGCAATAGAATGAATGGAGGTACTATATGATAGATAATATTAAGGTTACCTTTCCTGATGGTATGGAAAAAGAGTATTTAAGAGGGATAAAGCTAATAGATATTGCAAAGGATTTTCAACATCAGCATAAGTCAGAGATCTTGGGAGCAATCGTGAACAATGACTTGAAGGAGCTTTGGAAGGAGCTAAATGAGGATAGCAAGGTCGAATTTATTGACAGAGGTACATCCTATGGAAATCGATTTTACGCCAGAAGTCTTGTATTCTTATTTATTATAGCTGCCAAAGAAGTATTTACGGGATGTAAGGTCACTGTAGAGCACTCACTTAGCAAGGGCTATTATTGTGAAGTTCATAAGACCATGGAAAACGACTTCCCACTCACAGAAGAGGATGTAACAAAAATTGAAGAAAAGATGCATGAGCTTGTTCGTATGGAGCTTCCCTTTATAAAAACAAGAATGGACAACGCGGATGCAATGGAGTTGTTTAAGAAGACGGGACAGTATGACAAAATTGCCATATTAAAATATAGAGAAAAGAAATATATGAATGTATATAGCTGCTTTGGCTATCATGATTATTTTTATGGATATATGGTGCCTTCCACAGCATATCTGAAAACCTTTGAGCTGCGATTTTATGCACCAGGCTTAATCCTTCGTTTCCCGGAAAAAAGCAATCCCGCCGTCATCCCTGCATTTGTAGAACAGAAAAAGCTATTTAACATATTTAGAGAGTTTGAAAAATGGGGTAAGATTCTAGAAATTGAGAATATAAGCAATCTCAACGATGCGATCGTTGAAAACAGATTCCAAGAGCTTATATACACAGCAGAAGCGCTGCATGAAAAAAAGATTGCTAGAATAGCAGATTTGATAAGCAATTCACCTGATAAGAAGAAGATTGTTTTGATTGCTGGACCATCTTCCTCGGGAAAAACTACCTTTGCTCAGCGTCTTGCGGTGCAGCTGAGAGTAAATGGTATTAGACCTATCTCCATTTCAATAGACGATTATTTTAAAAATCGCGAGGATTCTCCTCTTGATGAAAATGGAGAATATGATTTTGAAACCATAGATTCAATTGATATAGAAACCTTCAACGATGTCATGACAAGGCTTATTAAAGGTGAATTGGTAGAAGTGCCAACCTATAATTTTCATAAGGGAATAAGAGAATGGACAGGGAAGAAGCTGAAAATTGCTGAAGATCAAATTATCATTGTTGAGGGAATACATGGATTAAATGAAATCTTGACACATGATATTCCCAAGGAGAAAAAGTTCAAGGTATACATAAGCGCTTTGACACATCTTGGCGTGGATAACTACAATAGAATACCAACCTCAGATTTAAGACTAATTAGACGCATCGTTAGAGACTTTCAATTTAGAGGTACAGATGCACTTTCAACCATTAAGCGTTGGGATTCTGTGAGAAGAGGAGAGGACAAATACATTTATCCTTACCAGGAAGAGGCGGATGTTATGTTTAATTCGTCCTTAGCCTATGAGCTATGTGTATTAAAAAAGGTTGCATTGCCTCAGCTTTTAATGATAAACAATGATGTTACTGAATATATAGAAGCAAAACGATTAATAAAATTCTTAAATTATTTTATATCTGCAGAATCCGTTGGCATACCAACAAATTCAATTTTACAAGAATTTCTAGGTCAAAGCTGCTTTTTTTAAAAAGATAATTTGACATGGCTGCCATGTATTGATTTGCCAAAAACAAATAAAACAGCACTGTGCGCTCTTTGAGTGAACAGCTGCTGTTTTTTTATTTACTTATTTGCCCAAATAATCAAAAATATAAATCAATATTAAAATGAAGCAAAGACAAAAATAACAATATAAATGCTTTACTATAAGCATTTGTAAAAAATGTTAACAATGGAGGGATATCTTATGGCGAAAAAAATAGCATTAATTGTTATGACCTTTGCCCTTGCAGTAGCTGTGATATTTACAGGCTGTACAACAGCAAGAAGACCTTATGACGATAATAATGCAGTCGGAAATAGAACTGGCTATACTGGCACAGGAATCGGCACAGACACAAATAGAGGATACGATACAGGGAATTATAATGGAAATTATACTGGTGCAGGTGCGAATCCCGGAACAACAGGCTATGGGACAGGAAATGGAACAACAGGCACTGGAACTACTGGCTATGGAGCTACAGGTACTGGCATGGGCACAAATGCAGGGAATACTGCATCAAATAGAATAGAAACTGCAGTTAGACAAATCCCAGGTGTACAAAATGCAACAGCAGTAGTTTCAAATAATACTGTTTATGTAGGAGTAACGTTAACTGGAACAACAGGTAATACAGGAACAACAGGCAATGCAGGAACAATAGGAAATGCAGGAACAAACGGAAATGTCGGAAATACAGGCATCACTGCTAATACAGGTGATATAGAAAGAAGAATTTCACAAATCGTTAAGGCGGTAGAAACCGGAACTAGATCAGTGTATGTAAGTACGGATGCTAACTTTGTAAATAGATTAAGAATTATGGGTCAAGGTACAACAGGCGGTGGCAATGCAAATGATTTTAGAGACTTAGTAAAAGGAATGTCTCCTGTAAGATAATATCGATTTATTAACAAGATACAGGTAGAACACCTAATCATTTGATATGAAGGTTATTTGCCAGCAAAAGGTATTTTTTAAGACCAAAATTTGGCATATAATACATTGGAATATTTTATAAAGATTCGGTAAGCAGAGCTGATGCATGACGTGCTATGAATTGGTACTGTTTTTTCATTGAATGATTATCCGAATTTGCAAAAATGTAACTTCATATAAGCTTTCGATTTCACGAAAAATAGTAATGCAGAGGTTTAGAATAAGCTTTTGCAAATAATTGTTGATAATGGAGGAACATCTAATGGCGAAAAAAATTGCATTAATTGTTTTAGCCTTTGCCTTTGCAGCGGCTGTAGTATTTACTGGCTGTGCACCGGCTAGAAGACCCAATGCTCCGGGTCAATATGACAATACAGGAATCAATACAAATTATGGAACAAACGACAGAGGCTATCAAGGCACGGATCAGAGCGGAAGCTATGATAACTATACAAAAGTTGGAGACGAGTTGGGGATAAGAGATTGGACCAACGATTATAGAACTGGTCTCAATGATGGCAGAGTAACACCTGGTGTTACAGGCTTAAATGGAACTGACTTTGGCAACAATGTTGGGTATAACACAGGAACAAATACAGGCACAAGACAGGCGGATGATATTGCCCGTGCATGTGAACAGGTTCAAGGTGTCGAAAATGCAACAGCAGTTGTAACAGGCAATACTGCATATGTTGGAATTGATATGGATGACAATACAAGAATAGCAAATCAAAGAGATATCAAAAATGCCGTAGCACAAAAGGTTAGAGCTGCAAACAACGACATAAACACAGTTTATGTAAGTACAGAAGCAGACTTTATGAATCGACTTAGAAATGTTGGAAACGGCATGAGAAATGGCAACGGGTTTAATACTTTTACAAATGAATTAGAAGAGATGGTACAAAGAATAACTCCAACTAGATGGTAGAATAAATAATGCCCCCGCAGGCGGGGGCATTTATTATGCATTCATATAGCAAATTTTCATAGATTCAGGTATAATCCTGTTGTATACATAAAAATTGTTTTATTTTGAAATAGGGGAGATTGATGTGAAAAACGAATTCAAAGGAGCAGTATTAATCGTAATAGCCGCATTTTTTTGGGGAATCGCAGCTACTGCAGCAAAGTTCATACTAAACAACAATGTAAATCCATTTAAGCTTGTAAATATGAGATTAAACCTTGCTTTCGTATTTTTGTTTTTGATACTTTTGATATTCGATAGACAAAAACTCAAAATTACAAAATATGATGCCAAATATCTTGCGATTCTTGGAATCGTAGGCATAGTAGGAGTTCAAACTACCTATTATTTTACAGTAGCAACTTTAAATGTTGGCATGGCGATATTTTTACAGTACCTGGCACCAGCAATGATTGTTGTGTATAGCATTATATTTTTAAAAGAAAAACTATCAGCAACTATTATGATATCCCTTGCTATTTCCCTGTTGGGAAGTGTATGCATCATTTTGGGAAGAGATACAACCGCGAGTAATTCTTTGAATTTAATCGGACTTATCACCGGTTTGGCATCTGCACTTTTCTTGTGCTTTTATACAATCTATGGTAAGACTTGTGCGTCAAGAGTGAATCCATGGACGGTGCTTCTTTATGCGGTAGGTTTTGGTGCCTTGGTTTATAGTTTTGTTTCACCGCCTTGGGTGCTATGGAAAGGCATTACCCTCATGGAGTTTGCCTATGCTTCCTATCTATCGATATTTGCAACAATTATACCTTTTGGATTGTACTTTAGCGGATTGCGGTTTCTGACGCCATCATCCGCCGGCATCATTGCAATGATGGAGCCAGTGATTGCATCTTTATCTGCCTATTTATTGCTAAATGAAAAAATGACAATAATTCAAATTATGGGTGGATTTATGATTATTGCAGCGGTAGTAATCATAAACATATATTATGTTAGAAAAGAAACTTCTAATAATGAGCAGAAAACTGCTAATAATAAGGAGGAGATAGCATGATGTACGGTCCAGGAGATCAATTTATGTTTAGTGCTGTGCCTGTTTTGGTTGGCATCACATTTATAATTGTAATTGGTATTTTTATATTTACAATGGTAAAAGGCTTAACACAATATGCTGCAAACAATGAAAAACCAATTGAGACGGTGCCAGCAAGAATAATAGGGAAAAGGCCTCACACATGGGGCGGCGCTGGGGACACCTCTGCACATACAAGCTATTATGTGACCTTTGAGGTGGAGAGCGGAGAACGCATTGAAATACCTGTACAGGATAACTTCTATGGGATGCATGTTGAAGGTGATACAGGAATGCTTACGCATCAAGGAACTAGAATGATGAGTTTTGAAAGAGAAAGAATTTAACAAAGGATGGATGATATGACAGAAAAACAAGGTTTTAATGGCAAGATAGAGAATTTATTTGCGATAACAGCCAGTGCAAACTATATCAATCAAGCACTAGAAGAGGCTAGAGAGGTAGATAAGACTCTTAAAATATTGCAAAATTACGGGAATGGAATTCTATTAGCAGCTACTTCAATGGAAAGAGAAGATTTCAACAACGCTTTGGTAAATAAGAAGCCTGTATTTATTAGGCACGTATCGGCTTTTGATGCAGTGGGCGAAATCAATGAAAATATGACAACGCAAGAAATAGCTGCCATGATTATGAAATACATCAACAATATCAAGAAGAACAGTAGAATAGCAGTGCAAATTAGAAAAGCAAAAGGGGAATATTACTTCAATCCAATCGATCTGAAGGGTGAAATTGATAAGATTTTGGTTGAATTGGGTGCAGAAGCAGAAATCAAGGAGCCAGAATATATCATATCCATTTTGCTTGATGAAACGAACTGCTACATTGGAATGAGTCCCAGCGATTTGAATATTTCTAGCTGGTCAGGAGGCATGATTCATTTCAAAAAGGAAGATGCTGATATTTCTAGGGCTAAGTACAAATTAATGGAGGCTATAGGTGTATTTCACTTAGACTTATCTAAGGTGCACAATGCGCTAGATTTGGGAGCAGCTCCGGGTGGCTGGACATCTGTTCTATTGGAAAAGAAAATTGCAGTGACAGCGGTAGATACAGGAGATATGGACAAGAGATTGAATGAGTATCATAATTTTACATATATAAAGTCAAATGCATCAGAGCTTGACCTCCCAGAGAACAGTTTTGATTTGCTAACCTCGGATGTTAGCTGGAATGCAAAAAACACTGCTGTAATGGTGAATAAAGCGGCTAGGTTTCTGATAGATGGTAGCTATGCTATTATAACTGTCAAGCTAATGGGCGACAAAATAAGACGTACCATCAAAGAAGTGAAGGAAATATATCAGGAAGTCTTTGATATAGAAGCAACAAAACAGTTGTTCCATAATAGAGATGAAGTTACCCTATTATTAAGGAAGAGAAATTCTAATTAGTATAGTATAAGGCACATGTAATATGTGCTTTATTTTTTTTGCAGAGAAGCCTTAGCTGACAAGAAAAAGTAATGGAAGAATGCAGGAGATAAGAGTTTGATGTCAAATTAACAATGATTATGTAGAAACTAATCATATTGTGTCTATCTTATCAGCTATTTATATGATAAACTATTATTAAATTCAGAAGATTATCTATTTTTTGATTTGTTAGGGGGAAGAGAAATGTTTAGAAAGACTAAAATACGTACAAAGCTTATTCTGTCCTTTAGTTTGATTATCATAGCTGCTATGATGATTTCCGGTGGTATATTTTATAATAGCAGCAACAATATGATATTGGACGATTTTAGAAAAAGCACTTTTACTACAGTAAAGCAGCAGAGCACAATGATAGATGAAGTAATAAACGGCTACAATGAAGCAGTTCAAATGCTCGCTGCCAATAAAGCCTTGGGAGAATACGCAGTTAACAAGACGGATGAAAGCGGCCTAATGGAGGCATTTGGCAATTATAAGGACGCTCATCAAAACATCCAATCTGCATATATGGGAACTCCCGATGGTAAAATGATTTTGTATCCAGTTCAACAATTGCCAGAAGGATATGACCCTAGAGTAAGAGGCTGGTATCAGGATGCAACAAAAAATGATGGACAGATCATTTGGACAGAGCCATATACAGATGCTTTAAAAGGCAACATGATTATATCTGCAGCCAAAACCATTAAGGTAAATGGCGAGTTAATTGGTGTTTTGGCATTTGATATTGACTTAACCAAGCTTTCAGATACAATAAAGAGCACAGTGCTTGGATCAGAGGGACATTTGGTACTGATGGACAAAAACGGCAAAATTGTTTTGCACAAAGACAATGAGATGTTGGGAAAAGATTTAAGTGCAGAAGGCTGGGCAAAAACTATATTGGCGCAAGACTCCAATGATTTAATGGAATACACATATGAGGGCAAAGCCAATTATTTAAGCTTTGTAACCAATAAAAGTACAGGCTGGAAAATATATGGCACTATGGCAGCCGCTGAAATAACGAATAAGACTACTGGTGTAAGAAACCAAATTATAATCGTGGCATTGGTCAGCATATTACTAGTAATCGTTATGGGATACTTTATTTCAACAAGTATATCTAAGCCGATACAGGTAATTATGAATGCCATGAAGAAAGCTGAGAATGGAGATTTCAGTGCCCATGTAAAGGTTAAAAATAAAGATGAAGTAGGTTTGTTGGCCCAGAGCTACAACAGTATGCTTGAAAAGCTAGTGCCTCTGATTCAAAAAATCAACAATATTTCATTGAAATTAAATGAATCTGCAGAACTGCTTGCTGTGACTTCACAGCAAACTGCACAGTCAACCAGTGAAGTATCTGAAACTGTACATGAAATCGCTAAGGGTGCCTCAGAGCAAGCTGGAGAAGCTGAAAAGGGTGCTGAGATGATTAACGGGCTGTCCGTGAAAATGGAAGAGGTTGTTCATATATCATCTCAAATGAAAAATGCAACCCAAACAGCAGATATGCTGAACAAAGATGGTTTGAACACAATTAAGCTATTAAGAGTAACATCTAACGAGAATGCTGAAATAGCAACCAATGTAGGTGAGAAAATATA
>JAQSYB010000069.1 GCA_029256365.1 Clostridia bacterium | reverse complement strand
GTACAAAATGCAGCCACAACAACCGGTGTCATTATGGCCTATGGCTTTAACCCGTATCTATCCAGCTGGAGTCCCTTCCATGGAGCAGTATATGCTGTGGTGGAAGCAGTTTCGAAGACGGTAGCTTTGGGCGGAGACTATAAAAACATAAAGCTTACCCTGCAGGAGTACTTTGAGAAGCTGGGAAAAGATCCTGTGAAGTGGGGTAAGCCTATCAGTGCACTTTTGGGTGCCTATTATGCACAGGAAAAGCTTGGAATTGCTGCCATAGGCGGCAAAGACAGCATGTCGGGAACCTTTAAGGAATTAAATGTTCCACCAACCCTAGTCGCTTTTGCAGTAGATACCATCAATGTAAACCACACGATATCTACAGAGTTCAAGAGGACAGACAGCAAGGTTGTTATGCTTAAATTGAATCGTGACCAAGCCGAAATGCCCGACTTTCAACAGCTTAAGAATAATTTAGAATGCATCAGCAGCCTTGCAAAACAAAAAAAGGTATTGTCCTCCAGTATAGTCAAAAGCGGTGGTGCAGCAGCTGCAATCAGCATGATGTGTTTTGGAAACTATATAGGGTTAAAGCTGGCAGCTGACATCGATTATAGGGATTTGTTCTCCTCTGATTATGGCAATATTATTTTGGAGTTAGACAGTGGATTGGATTTGAATAGATTACTGAAGGGCTTGGATTATATCATACTTGGACAAACACAGCAAAAGCCTTCCATTGAGTTTGGGGATGTTGAAATCGCCTTGGAGGAAGCCTTGCAGCTTTGGCAGCAGCCCTTGGCAAAGATTTTCCCAAGCAGCATTGATAAGCAGCCAATTGTGAACAGTGAGAAAACGTTTTATAAGGTAGAAAAGCCCATGGCGTCCAGTGTTAAGTTTGCGAAGCCTAGGATACTGATACCAGTGTTTCCAGGCACCAACTGTGAATACGACACAGCTGCAGCCTTTCAAAAGGCAGGAGGAGAAGCAAATACCTTAGTGATTAAAAACTTGACTGCAAGTGATATAGAAGAATCAATCGAGAGGCTGGTAAATGAGATTAAAAATGCACAGATCATAGCCTTGCCCGGTGGTTTTAGTGCAGGGGATGAGCCTGACGGCTCCGGCAAGTTTATCGCTGCAATGTTTAGAAACCCAAGGGTAAAGGAAGCGGTAATGAACCTATTAAAGCAAAGGGACGGTCTGATGCTCGGAATTTGCAATGGGTTTCAAGCTTTAATCAAGTTGGGTTTGGTGCCCTATGGTGAAATTCGTGATTTGGATGAGAATTGCCCTACATTGACATACAACAGCAGTGGAAGACACATTTCCTGTATCGCAAAAACCCAAGTGGTATCAACACTTTCACCTTGGCTGGCACTTGCAAAAACAGGGGATATACATTCCATTCCAATTTCTCATGGAGAGGGAAGGTTTGCTGTGAAGCAGGAGCTATATCAAAAACTGCTTCAAAATGGGCAAATTGCAACGCAATATGTAGAATATAACCCCAATGGCTCCATGTATCATGTGGAGGGAATTACAAGTCCTGATGGAAGAATACTTGGTAAAATGGGACATTCAGAGAGAATTGGTGACAATGTCACAATCAATGTACCTGGAAATAAGGATCAAAAGATATTTGAAGCAGGGTTAAAATATTTTTCCTAAACTTTAATTGAAGGAGGAAGAGAATATGAACAACAAAGCACCAAAGGTGGCAGTGATCATGGGCAGCGATTCAGACCTGCCTATCGTGAGAAAAGCCATAGAGGTATTAAAGAAATTTGATGTTGAATTTGAAGTAAATGTACTATCGGCACATAGAACACCGGATTTGGCAATGGAATATGCAAGGAATGCAGAGCAAGAGGGCTTTGAGGTAATGATAGCGGCAGCCGGCAAGGCAGCCCATTTACCTGGAGTCATGGCAGCACTGACCATTTTACCTGTAATAGGGATACCCATAAAGTCATCGACCATGGACGGATTGGATTCACTGCTCTCCATTGTGCAGATGCCCACTGGCATACCAGTTGCAACGGTTGCAATAGACGGAGCGGAAAATGCAGGCTTGCTGGCAGTTCAGATATTATCCTTGAAGCATGAGGAATTAAAGGAAAAGCTGAAGCAGCACAAGCGTAGTATGGAAGTGGCAGTAAGAGAAAAAAATATTAAGATTAAAGGGGAGATATTTTAGTATGCAAAAGCTAGAAATGCTGTACGAAGGAAAAGCAAAAAGGGTATACAAAACAGATGTTGATCAAGAATATATCGTAGACTACAAGGACGATGCAACAGCACTAAATGGCCTCAAGAAAGGTACCATTACAGACAAGGGCATCATGAATAACACCATTTCCTCTATATTATTTGAAATGCTAGAGGGAAAAGGAATCAAAACACATTTTATAAAAAAATTAAGTGACAGAGAAATGCTGGTGAAGAAGGTAACCATAGTGCCTTTGGAGGTATTGGTAAGAAATTATGCTGCAGGCTCTTTGAGCAAAAGATACGGAATACCTGAAGGAACCAAAATGGACAATACAATCTTAGAATTCTGCTATAAAAACGATGAATTAGGGGATCCATTTATCAATGAATACCATATTAGGGCAATGAAGCTTGCAGAAGAGAAGGATATTCGAACAATAGAAAATGCAGCCTTGAGAATAAACGAGATATTGATTGCTTTTATGAAGGAAATTGGTATTGATTTGGTAGATTTTAAGCTGGAATTTGGCAGAACTCCTGAAGGCGAAATCATACTTGCAGATGAAATATCGCCAGATACATGCAGACTATGGGATGCAGAAACCCATGAAAAGCTTGATAAGGACCGTTTTAGAAGAGATATGGGCAAGGTAGAAGAGGGCTATATGGAAGTAGTCAGAAGAATTTGCGAAAAATAATCTTCGGAAAGCAGGAGTAAAGATATGAAGTATTTAAAGGGACACAATGATGATAAACTCCATGAGGAATGCGGCGTCATTGGAATTTATGAAAAAAATAATTTTAGTACTGCCAACCTTGCTTATGATGGACTGATTGCGTTGCAGCACAGAGGTCAAGAAAGTGCCGGCATAGCTGTAAACAATGATGGCATTATTACCTGCTACAAGGAAATGGGCTTGGTATCAGAGGTGTTTGACAATAAGATATTATGCTTGCTAAAAGGTGAAAGCTGCATAGGGCATGTAAGATATTCTACAATGGGGGAAAGCTTTGTTACCAATGCACAACCCTTGGTTGTGAAATACAAAAACGGTACAATCGCCTTGGCTCACAATGGAAATTTGGTAAATGCAAAAGCCCTTCGAGATGAGATGGAAGATCAAGGCATGATATTTACTACCTCCATTGACAGTGAAATTATAGCCGGTCTGATTGCCAGAAGCTACAGCACCAGTATAGAAGATGCTATATTAAAGACCATGGAGAAAATAAAGGGCTCTTATGCCTTGACTATTATGACAAATGATAAGCTGATTGGCGTAAGAGATAAGCACGGGCTGCGTCCTTTGGTACTGGGACAGCTAGGAACAGGATATGTTTTGGCATCTGAAACCTGTGCATTGGATACAATTGGAGCACAATTTATTCGGGATATCAACCCTGGAGAAATTGTGATGATTGATGAAAGCGGCGTAAAAAGCATCCAATCACCGGCTGAAGACAAAGCAATCTGTATATTTGAATATATCTATTTCGCAAGACCAGACAGTATCGTAGATGGTCTGGGAGTATATGGCACAAGACATCATGCTGGAAGGATGCTGGCAAAGGAACAGCCAGTGGATGCAGATATTGTGATATGCGTACCAGATTCTGGCACCCCGGCAGCCATCGGCTACTCCTTGGAATCTGGAATACCCTATACCGTTGGACTTATTAAAAACAGATATATTGGAAGAACCTTTATTCAGCCCTCTCAAGAAATCAGAGAATCTGGATTAAACCTTAAACTGAATCCCCTCAAAGAGCAAATACAAGGCAAAAGAGTTGTTATGGTGGATGACAGTATTGTGAGAGGAACTACCAGCAAAAAGATCGTCCAAGCACTTAGAGACGCAGGAGCGAAAGAGGTGCATGTGAGAGTGAGCTCCCCCGTTATATTGCATTCCTGCTACTTCGGAATCGATACACCGAGAAGAAGTGAGCTGGTAGGAGCCACAACCTTGATTGAGAAAATCAAGGACAAAATAGGAGCGGACAGTCTTGGATACCTAAGTCATGAGGGCTTGATGGAGTCGGTTGGAAGCTGCGGCAAGGGCTTTTGTACAGCTTGCTTTAATGGGAAGTATCCTGTGGATATCACAGAAGATGGGGATAAGAATGTTTTTGAAAGAAGGTAGTGGGATGGAAAGCATGAACAAAGACAAAGTCACCTACAAAAGCGCCGGTGTTGATGTAGAGGCAGGCTATCAGGCCGTTGCATTGATGAAGCAGCATACACAAAGGACACTAGTACCCGGAGTAATTGGTGGGCTAGGCAGCTTTGGAGGCTTTTTTGAAATCGACACTGAAAAGTATAAAAAACCAGTAATGGTTTCTGGCACCGATGGAGTGGGTACCAAGCTGCAAATCGCTTTTATGACAGGGGTACATGATACCATAGGAATCGATTGTGTTGCCATGTGTGTAAATGATATCGCCTGTCACGGGGCAAAGCCATTGTATTTTCTTGATTATATAGGTACCGGCGTATTGGAGCCAAATGTGGCAGCTGAGGTAGTAAAGGGTGTATGCGACGGCTGTGTGGAAGCAGGCTGTGCCTTGATAGGCGGTGAAACAGCAGAGATGCCAGGCTTTTATAAAAAGGGTGAATATGATCTGGCTGGTTTTGCTGCTGGGGTCGTGGACAAGGACAAGGTAATAAACGGAGCGGGTATTCAAGAGGACGATGTCATAATAGGCTTAGCCTCCAGTGGGATACACAGCAATGGTTATTCCCTTGTAAGAAAGCTTTTCTTTGAATTGAATGATTACAATATAGATGACTATATTCCAGAGCTTGAAGAAACCTTGGGTGCAGAGCTATTAAAGCCTACAAGGATATATGTAAAAACCATATTAGAGCTTGTGGAAAGCTTTGATATAAAAGGGATTGCGCATATTACTGGCGGAGGCTTTATTGAAAATATCCCCAGAACAATCCCCCAAGGGTTAAGGGTTGAAATAAACCTAGGAAGCTTCCCAGTACTGCCAATATTTAAGCTTATGCAAAAGCTTGGTAATATTGAGGATCAGGAAATGTATAATACCTTCAATATGGGTATTGGAATGGTGCTGGTTGTAAATCAAAGTGAAGCAGAACAAGTCATTTCAGCATTGGAAGCAATGAATGAAAAGGCATATATCATAGGCAGAGTTGTTCAGGGTGAGGGAGGCATAGAGCTGTGTCAAAGCAAAAAATAGCGGTATTGGTCTCGGGAAGCGGCAGCAATTTACAAGCCTTAATAGACGCTGTAAATGCTGGAAGTATAAAGGGGCAGATAGCGATTGTGATTTCCGACAGTCTCGATGCTTACGCTCTGCAAAGAGCTGAGAAACAGGTGATACCTACTATATGCATCGACAAAAAAGCATGCAAAGCAGAGGGCGAATTTGACGCTCTGCTGATGAATAGCTTGGCGGCTGTGAAACCTGATTTAATCATACTGGCAGGTTTTTTGAGTATTTTACCTTGCGAGCTGGTTGCAGAATACAAGGGCAAAATAATCAATATACATCCCTCCTTGATACCTGCCTTTTGCGGAAAGGGCTTCTATGGTGAGAAGGTGCATAGGGCGGCAATAGAATATGGTGTTAAGGTATCTGGCGCAACGGTACACTATGTAGATGAAAATACGGATACAGGACCAATCATACTTCAAAAAACAGTAGAAGTATCGGAGGATGATACCCCGGCAACACTTGCAAAAAAGATATTACCTATGGAACATAGTCTTTTGGTCAAGGCTGCAGAGCTTTATTGCGATGGGCGTTTGGAGCTGGATGGGCGTAAGGTTAGAATACTTTAGACAGGGAGTGATCATGTGAAAAAGAGAGCTTTGATAAGCGTTTCTGATAAAACAGGCATCGTTGAGCTGGCGAAGCGCCTTGCAGTACAAGGTTTTGAGATTATCTCAACAGGAGGGACAGCAAAAGAGCTGCAAGATGCTGGTATAGAAGTAATCGGGATATCTGATGTGACGGGGTATCCAGAGTGCCTGGATGGAAGAGTAAAAACTCTTCATCCAAAGATACATGGCGGCTTATTGGCGATTCGAGACAATATGGAGCATATGGAGACTTTGGCAAAGCTGGACATCAATACAATTGATATGGTGATAGTGAATCTTTATCCCTTTAGACAAACCATACAAAAGTACAATGTAAGTCTTGAGGAAGCCATTGAAAACATAGATATAGGCGGTCCATCCATGCTGAGAGCCGCTGCAAAGAATTATAAATATGTTACAGTAATGGTTGATCCTTCTGACTATGAAGCAGTAATGCAGGAAATAGAGCAAAATGGAAATACATTAGAGACTACAAGATTTCAATTAGCAGCAAAGGTATACTCCTTAACAGCCAGCTATGATAGCTTAATTGGTAATTATCTATGGCAAAAGGCGGGTTTGGAACAATTTCCAAATACCATGACCATGACCTTTGAAAAGCAGCAGGATTTGAGATATGGTGAGAATCCACATCAAGCCGCAGCTTATTATAGAGAACTTTTGCCCAGGGAGGGAAGCTTGGTAAATGCAATTCAACTTCACGGCAAGGAGCTTTCCTACAACAATATCAATGACCTAAATGGAGCATTGCAAACACTTTTGGAGTATACTGAGCCTGCAGCAGTGGCGGTCAAGCATGCAAACCCCTGCGGCATCGGGGTAGGAGAGAATATATATGAGGCTTATTCTAAGGCTTATATTGCAGATGAGGTATCCATATTTGGCGGCATTGTAGCCCTAAATCGAACTGTTGATAAAAAAACAGCAGAAGAAATAAACAAAATTTTTATTGAGATTGTGGTGGCGCCAGCCTATGAAGAAGATGCCCTGGAAATTTTAAAAGGCAAAAAAAATATAAGGATTCTGCAATTAAACGAATTTGAGCAGCAGAATGCAAAGCAGCTTGAGTTAAAGACAATCAGCGGAGGACTTTTGCTGCAGGAGCAAGATGAACAGGACTTCGAAATACAAGAGTTAAAGATTGTAACAGAAAGAAAACCTACAGAACTAGAATTGAAGAATCTATTGTTTGCATGGAAGGCAGTGAAGCATGTAAAGTCCAATGCCATCGTCATTGCTAAGGACAACCGTACTTTAGGTATTGGACCAGGCCAGACAAACAGAATTTGGGCGGCTCAAATGAGTCTAAACAGAGCGGGAGCAGAGGCCCAGGGAGCAGTACTTGCCTCAGATGCCTTCTTGCCCTTTGATGATGTAGTAAAAGAGGCTGCAAAGGCAGGTATCACTGCAATTATCCAACCAGGTGGTTCTTTGAAGGATCAGGACTCCATCGATGCGTGCAATAAGTACAGCATTGCTATGGTGTTTACAGGTATGAGGCATTTTAAACACTAAGAAAATGATAGAGGTGAAGATATGAGGGTACTTGTAATAGGCGGCGGTGCAAGGGAACACGCAATTGCATATAAGCTGTCGCAGAGTCCGAGTTTGACAAAGCTGTTTTGCGCGCCTGGCAATGCTGGTATCGCTGACTTAGCTGAATGTGTAGATATTAAGCCCGAGGAAACAGATAGGCTATTGGATTTTGCCTTGGAAAACAAAATTGATCTTACCATTGTTGGTCCTGAAGCAGCCCTTGTTTTGGGTCTGGTGGACAAATTTCAGCAAAATGGACTTCGTATTTTTGGTCCAAATAAAAAGGCTGCACAATTAGAAGGCAGCAAGGTGTTTTCCAAAAATTTTATGCAAAAATATAAAATACCAACTGCAAGATATAGAACTTATAGCAGCTTTGAGACTGCTGTTGCAGATCTTCAATATTTTGATTTGCCAATTGTGATAAAGGTAGATGGACTCGCTGCGGGGAAAGGCGTAATCATCGCACAGAGCAGGCAGGAAGCCATAGAAGTAATTTATGACATTATATCAGATAAGAAATTCGGCAGTGCAGGAAATACCATCGTAATAGAAGAGTTTTTGCAGGGCAGGGAGGTATCAGTCCTGGCCTTTGTAGACGGCAATACAATGACTCCCATGGTTAGCGCCCAAGATTATAAAAGAGCACTAGAAGGGGATAAGGGTTTAAACACTGGTGGTATGGGTGCGGTTTCACCTGCTTTTTACTATACCTCTGAAGCAGAGGAGACTGTTGCATTGGAAATAATCAATAAGACCATGGCGGCATTAATAGCGGAAGGATTGAATTACAAGGGTGTATTGTACTTTGGAATCATGCTTACATCAGAGGGACCAAAGGTTCTAGAATTTAATGTGAGGTTTGGTGATCCTGAAACAGAAGTCATATTGCCAAGACTAAAGTCTGATCTGCTTGAACTATTCAATCTGGTAGTTGAAGGCAAGTTGGATACAACAGAAATAGAATGGTCACAAGAAACTGCTGTTTGTGTGGTTATGACATCGGGAGGATATCCTGAGGAATATCAAGTGGGCTGTGAGATTAACGGGATTGAAGAAGCAAAAGAATATGCAGGCACCAGATTTGCAGATGGAAGTTTAGAGACGGCGGGAGGCAGGGTTCTTGTGATGAGTGCCCTAGGAGCAGATGCCAATGCAGCTCGCAGCAAGGTGTACACTTCAATTGGTAAAATCAGCTTTCAAAATCAGCAATTTAGAACGGATATTGCATTAAAATAAATTATTAAAAAATAGAAATGCTAGTCTCTTAGGACTAGCATTTCTATTTTTTATTTTTTTTGAAAGCAATTCCTAATAAAATAAATGTGATGGCCAAACATAAGTATGTAATTCCCATGCTGGTTTTGTACCCACTGAAATAAACCATGGAAGTAGTTAAATTGATAAATGCTATGATGAAGTAAATGATACTGGTTATATTTTTCTTCAAAAAAACACCCCCTATTTTTGTTAATGCAGCTTCTGATTATTCAATAATTTGAGTATTGCATCCGCAATTCTTTTGTCTCGTGTTTCAGTTTTTTTAGCCCCTGTAATCCAAGCAACAAACTCTTTTTTATTTGTATAGGATAGGCTTTCAAAAAAGCTCTTTGCTTTTTGATTTCCATTCAGTTCCTTCAAGAAATCCTCCGGAATATCAACAGTACGAGGTGCTACATCCTGCTTTATAATCACATGAACCATGTCACCAGGCTGTTTTCCTATGGCATTTCGTATCTCTTGCGTTAAGCCCAAACGGTGGCAAGCATGACCCATTTTTGCCAAGGAGCCTCTATATTCATAACCATCAAAGCTTGCATAAACCTTGACTTGACCTTTTACACCAAATTCCTTTTCAACATCATATGGGAAATCAACAAAAGCAGCATTGATTTCTGGATGCTTTTGTATTTTTGCATCAAATTCATAAGTTTTCATATTTTGATTCGCTCCTTTGAGACATAATTATAACAAATAGTGTTGATATTATTATAATATAGGAAAGAGTGTACTTATAGTAGTATTTAAAATCTTATGTTTGTGATTAATTTAACTTGATATTATGATATAAATCACATTCAGAAGCAAAAAAAACGAATATAATGAGTTTGTAAGTGAAATAAATGAACGAATTAATTGAAATAAATAAAACATATTTGGAGGTAACAAAAATGGCAATGAGAAAAATAGTACACATTAATGAAGAAAAATGCAATGGCTGCGGACTATGTGTTCCATCCTGCGCTGAAGGTGCAATAAAGATAATAGATGGTAAGGCAAAGCTTTTGTCAGATAATCTTTGTGATGGTTTGGGAGCATGCTTAGGAGATTGTCCTCAAGGAGCTATAGAAATAACAGAAAGAGATGCAGCGGAGTTTGATGAGGCTGCAGTAAAAACACATTTGGAGAAAGAGGGAAGAACAATGAACAATCATCAAGATCATCACGCACATGCACATGGTGGACACCATCATGGCGGAGGTTGCCCAGGCAGCAGAATGATGGAAATCAATAGACAAGAGAAACAACAAACATCAGCTAGTGTCTCCTCAGATGACATTGAAGTAAAAATCAAGCCTCAATTGTCACAGTGGCCTGTACAGCTTATGCTGGTTCCGCAAAATGCACCATATTTTGAGGGTGCAGATCTCTTAATAACAGCTGATTGTGTCCCTTTTGCTTATCCTAATTATCATTTGGATCTGCTGAAGGGCAAGAAGGTAGTAGTTGGATGTCCGAAGCTGGATGACGTACAATATTATGTTGAAAAGCTTACGGGAATCATTAAAGGAAATAATATCAACAGTGTTACTGTTGCTTACATGGAAGTACCATGCTGTGGAGGAATTGTAAGAGCAGCAGAGCAAGCCTTGGAGGACTCAGGTAAAAATATACCATTAAATAAAGTAAAAATCGGTATAAATGGAGAAGCTCAAAAAATAAATTTCTAATGACAATTTGTTGATGAAAAACAGATGTTAAGTAATTAACATCTGTTTTTTCGTCATCAAAAGACAATATACGACGTTTTATATTTACTCATTCCATAATTTGTGTTAATATGAATAAAAATATTACTACTTTGTAATTTATCACTTGGTTTTTAGAAAAATATGGTTTAGATGCAGCAAGGGGTGGAAGATTGAATAGCAGCAATATATTTCGAGGCGACCATGTAAGTTTACTCAGAAACATCAGTAGAACAACATTAAATCCAACCGGTAATATTATAGATATGCTAGAGAACACCTTAGAAGTGATAGGCGATAGTATAGGATGTAATTTGAGTGCTATTTATGAAGCCAACAAGTCTTATGGCTTTCGTTTTATGTGCGGATATAAGCTTGAAGACCCAAGTGATGCCGACTGCCTGGTTCGATTAACGAAGGAGCATGCAGAAAATTCTCTTCAATATCAGAAGATTACCTTTACATATTTAGACAGCTCTAATATATTATATTTTATCCCATTAACCACCGATAGAACCTATGGGGTATTGATGTTAGGCTTTGATAAGGAACTAGATGCTTTTGACATGGAAATTTTCGAGTCAATTAGTGATATATTATCTGCGGCTATGGATCGGTTTTTTCTGCAGCAGCAAATCAATCAACAATATTTCAGCACTGTAAAATCTTTGGTTGTGGCCATAGAGGCCAAGGATGTATATACTCAGGGACATTCTCAAAGGGTATCAGAATACTCCAAGATCATAGGCAAGCATTTAATGCTTAGGGGAGAACAGCTAAAAGAATTGGAAATAACTGGACTGGTGCATGATGTTGGCAAAATAGGTATCAGCGA
>JAQSYB010000068.1 GCA_029256365.1 Clostridia bacterium | reverse complement strand
AGATAAAACTTTGCGATGTTTACCATGCAGTCATCTTCATCCAGAACGATCATACCTCCTGAGCCCATCATGGAGCCTATTTCTGTTAAGGACTCATAGTCAATTGCAATATCAAGATATTTCTCAGGGATACAACCTCCTGAGGGGCCACCAGTCTGCACGGACTTAAATTTTCTGTCATCCTTAATGCCTCCACCCAAGTCAAATACAATATCCCTCAGAGTAGTGCCCATAGGAACCTCTACAAGGCCAACGTTGTTAATCTTGCCGGCTAAAGCAAATACCTTAGTGCCCTTGCTTTTTTCAGTGCCAATCGTAGAGAACCATTCTCCCCCTCGAAGAAGAATGGGACAGATGTTTGCATAGGTCTCTACATTGTTTATATTCGTAGGCATTTTCCATAATCCAACCTCAGCTGGGAAGGGCGGTTTCACTGTGGGTTCACCTCTGCCACCCTCTATGGAGTTGATGAGAGCTGTTTCCTCACCACAGACAAATGCCCCAGCACCATACTTTAGATAAATATCAAAGCTGAAATCACTGCCCAATATATTTTTGCCCATAAGCCCTAGCTCATAGGCTTGTTTTACTGCAATTTTTAGCCTGTTGATGGCCAAGGGATACTCTGCTCTGATGTATATGTAGCCGCTATCAGCACCTATGGCATAGCCAGCCAGAGCCATAGCCTCCAGCACGGTGTGAGGGTCGCCTTCGAGTATACTTCTATCCATGAAAGCTCCAGGGTCGCCTTCGTCGGCATTGCAGATTATAAATTTCCGATCGCTCTTGTTTTTTCTGGTGTATTCCCACTTAAGCCCTGTGGGAAAGCCGCCGCCTCCACGACCACGAAGTCCACTTTTTTTGACCTCGTCAATTACCTGTTCCGGAGTCATTTCATTTAAAGCCTTTCCTAAGGCTTGATATCCATCAACAGCAATATACTCATATATGTTTTCTGGATCTATTAGACCGCAATTTCTTAGTGCGATGCGCTCCTGTTTTTTATAGAAGGGCATTTCATCTTGTTCTTCCAGCCTTTCTTTAGTTGTAGGTTCTTCATACAAAAGCTCCTGTACAATTCGTCCTTTGATTACATGCTCCTTGACTAAAGTAGAAGCAGATTCTGGAGTTACCCTGACGTAGAATACGTTGTCGGGTTGTATTTTGACAATGGGTCCCTGCTCACAAAAACCAAAGCACCCAGTCGTAACAACTCTAACCTCTTGGTCTAGCCCGGCATTCCTAATTTCTCTGTTTAGGCTTTCAATTACTGCAACACTGTTTGATGCTTGGCAGCCAGTACCACCGCATACCAAAATATCCATTCTGTAATCCATGCTAACACCTCGGCCTTTCAATAATCCAGTCAGCAATGACATTGCCATTTTTCAAATGGCTATCAACTATTTCTTTTGCTTTAAGGGCATTGATATTGCCATATAAAATAGAATCCTTGCCGGGCATACTTACTTCTACGACAGGCTCTGCATAGCAATAGCCCAGACAGCCAGTCTGCACCACAGACACATTGGTAAGTCCTTGCGCCTTAATCTCTTCCACTATTGCGTTGATGGTCTCTCTAGAGCCTGATGCAATTCCACAGGTTGCCATGCCTACAGCGATACGTATTCTATTTTCATTTTCAATGCTGCTTCTCATATCAACATTGCCTTTGTGTTTGTCTCTTAAAGCCTTTAGCTCATCAAAAGACTTTATACTTGCCATAAAAAATCCTCCATCTCTACTTTACTGTGCATTTTGCTTGATAAGCATTTGTTCGTCCTGCTTATCTTGGTCAATTTCTTTTATGATTGCAGCGACATCTTCAGGTTTTACTCTGCCGTGGACCTTGCCGTCAACTATTACAACAGGTGCTAGTCCGCAAGCGCCTACGCATCTTATACTGTCAATTGTATACATGCCGTCCTCTGAGGTCGTACCATCCTTTATTTTTAGCTGCTTTCTAAACTCCTCCACTATTTTGTCAGCGCCCTTTACGAAGCAAGCAGTACCAAGGCAAACACTAATAATATGTTTGCCCCGTGGTTCCATAGTGAAATAGGAATAGAAGGTTGCTACTCCATATACCTTAGCCGCAGGTATACCAAGCTTTCTAGCTATAAACAACTGGACTTCAGAGGGCAAATAACCAAATATCTCTTGTGCTTCCCTGAGTATATTAATGAGCTCTCCTTCAGCATGCTCTAGGCTTTCAATATAGCTAGACAGGTTATTCAATTTTTCAGAATCAACTTTGTATTCTCCCATTTTTTGCCTGAATAACAGGCATCACCGTCCTTTCGCAATAATCACTTAAAGTATTTGCAGATCTAGTTTTTTCATACCTTTAGGTCGTATTTACATCAAAAGTTGCAAATTTGGGGTTCCTGTGAACATTATAAAACTGAATAGTTCAGCGGAAGGGCCTAGTTTTTGGGTAATTGGTAAAAATTAAAATATTCTGAAATTATTTCAAGTAGCGTGGTTTCTTTAAAATTTTTATAGTATAATAGTATAGAAATTACTAAAAATTGCCGAATAATTGTAATGTAAGTAATATTTTGTAGAAAAGACTTCTGAAAGAATTGTTAATATATGGAACTTTTATGATACTCGTTTTATGAGCATTTCAGCTAAGCTGGATGATTGCTCCTATTTGTACTAGAAAATTATAAAGGTGGTCGCGGTATTGTTTATAAGTAATATGAAGCAAAAGGCATCTCAATACAGTAGACTGATACACTTTTTTGCTAACACTTTGATTTGGATGACAATCATAAGCTTAGCTCTCGCTTTGGGATATTTTAATACACTTACTTTTCATGCCATAGCAGAGCTTTTCACAGTAATTATTGCTTTTTCTGCATTTATTATTGTTCTTAATACCTACAACATTTCTCAAAACAACTATCTAACATTTTTAGGTATCGCCTTTGGTTTTATTTCTATTTTCGAACTGCTCCACTTACTTTCCTATGCGGGCATTGATATATTCAAATTGCACAATATTAATATCGATTTGTTGATTTCTATCATACCTAGATTATTGCAGAGTTTGTCGCTCTTGGTTTCTTTTGCATTTATCAACCGAAGACTAAATATTGCAGTTTCTATTACGACATACTGTTTTATAACCATAGCCCTTATATCAGGTATTGCTTTTGCTGGAAATAGCTTAAAGCTATATACTGCATATATCGATTTTATGGCTACCTTTCAATTCTTGGAACTCATTGTAGTAATGCTTTTTGCAACAGCATTGGTCATTCTAATCGTGAACAGAAAAAGCCTAAAGTTCAGGGTGTATAAATATATGCTATTGTCAATGCTTGCTTCAATTTCAGCAGACATTCTACTTGTAGTTGATCTAAATATGAACAGCATGATTAACGTAGCATCTCATATATTGAAGTTCATTGCCTTTTTCTGCATTTACAAAGCGGTGATACAGAATACCCTTAGGAATCCCGTAGATGCAATGTTTTCCGAGTTGGATATGATCAAAAATGAACTGGCAGAAAAGAATCATGAGATTTCCAGAAACAATGAGAAGCTGAAACATGATATTGATGATTTGCATATGGTGGAGAAGCTTCTGCGTAAAAGCAAGGCTTGGTCTAGATCCATATTTGAGGGCTCCCCTGTGGGCATCGCGCTGTTGAACACCAATTCAATAGTAATAGAGGTCAATCCGGCATTGGAGCAGATTCTTGGCTATAGTGCCAACGAAATCAGAAATATTGGAATAAGCAATATTACCCATATTGATGACATAGAAAAAGACAGCAGACTTTTTGATAATTTGCTAGAAAGCAACATTGAAAGCTATAAAATTGAGAAAAGATACATTCGCAAAGACAATAAGATTATTTGGGCAAATGTTATGGTATCTTATATTCAAAATGTTGGAGAAGATTTTCAGTTTATTATAGCCATGATAGAGGATATCACGCAGCAAAAGGAGAATGAAGAAAGTCAGCGGCTATTAGTTGAAAGACTAGAAGAAACCAATAAGGAGCTAGACAACTTTGCTTACATCGTATCTCACGATCTAAAGGCGCCTCTAAGGGGGATCGGTTCCTTGGCAAATTGGTTGATTACAGATTATAAGGATAAACTGGACAAGGAAGGTGCTGACATAATAGACCTTCTGATAAACCGAGTGGAGCGCATGAAGAATTTTATAGATGGAATTCTACAGTACTCTAGAGTATCTCGGGTAAAAGAAAATGATGTGGAGATAGACTTAAATAGAGTTGTGAGGGAAGTCATTGACTTGCTGGCACCACCAGAAAATATAGAAATCAAGGTGAAATCACAATTGCCCGTAATAAAGGGAGATCGGATTTACATAGAACAGATATTCCAAAATCTACTGAGCAATGCGATAAAGTTTATGGACAAACCGGAAGGTAAAATAAGAATAAACTGCAAGGAAACAGAGGGATTCTGGGAGTTTAGTGTGAAGGACAATGGTGCTGGAATTGATGAAAAATATTTCAATAAAATATTTATGATATTCCAAACCCTTCAGCCTAGAGATAAGTTTGAAAGCACAGGAGTAGGTCTTTCCATAGTCAAGAAGATAATAGAGACAAATGGCGGCAAGATATGGTTGACATCAGAAGTCAAAAAAGGAACAACCTTCTATTTTACAATACCAATGAATATATAACTCCAGACATATATTGCAAAACACATTGAAGGGATGATGAATATGAGGAGCAGAAAGCCTATCTTATTGGTAGAAGATGATTATGTAGATGTAATGACAGTAAAAAGAGCCTTGGGGGAGATTAATCTGCAAAATGATTTGGTGGTAGCAGAGAATGGAGAGCAGGCCCTGGAGTATTTGGAGGACATGTCAAATGAACGTCCGGGCATTATTCTTCTTGATCTGAATATGCCGAGGATGAATGGCATAGAATTTTTGCAGGTAGTCAAAAATCATGAGCAGCATAAGATCATTCCCATTATAGTACTTACCACCTCTTCTCAGGAAAAGGACAGGGTGGAAAGCTTTAAGATGAGTGTAGCAGGTTATATGACAAAGCCTGTTATATATACAGAATTTGTGGAAGTCGTTAAGATTATAGACAAGTACTGGACATGTAGTGATATGCCTATTTGCTAATAATTGGGGGGTTATTATGGAAAATAGAGGTTACAAAATACTATTGGTGGAAGATGATATCATAGATCAAATGGCTTTTAAAAAGATGGTAAAGCAAAAGGAACTTAAATATGATATACAAATAGCTGGATCAGCGGAAGAAGCTGCGGAAGCAATTGCAAATAACAGCTTTGACCTGGTAGTTTCAGATTATATGCTCGGTGATGGCACAGCCTTTGATGTAATGAAGCTGCTTCATGAAACTCCCGTGATCATTATTACAGGGGTAGGCAATGAGGAAGTTGCTGTTAAGGCTATGCACCAAGGGGCAAGTGACTACTTGGTAAAGGATTCTGAAGGCAATTACTTAAAGGTCATTCCCATAACAATTGATAGTGTAATAGAAAGAGTCAGAAATCAAAAGCAGCTAAAGATTCTTTCTCATGCCTTGATGAGCATAGGAGACAGTGTATATATAACCGATATAGAAGATGATATACTCTATGTAAATAAGGCTTTTGTCGACACCTTTGGATATCAGGAAAATGAAGTGATTGGCAGGAGCCACTGCATATTAAGCAAAGATTATAATGAAAAGACAGAGGACTGTGATTGGGAAGATTCCTTGGACAATATGGGAATGAATGAAGTGTATCATATCAAGAAGGATGGAACCGAATTCCCATCTCTGATATCAAGCTCATGCATAAAGGATGATAGTGGCAATATATTGGCAAAGGTTGGGGTAGTGAGAGATATCACAGAGATAAAGGAAGCGCAGAAAAAGCTCCAGGTATACGCTACCATGGATATACTTACAGGAACCTTAAATCGTAGAGCTGGTTTATTAATATTGGAAAAGCAGATACAGCTATGTAAGCGCAACAATTGGGAGCTTACAATTTGTTATATAGATGTTGATGGACTCAAGGAAGTAAACGACTCCTATGGGCACCAAGAGGGAGATGACTATATACTGTTTGTTACAAATGTGCTGAAGGAAATTATACGTGAATCCGACGGTTTGTGCAGATTAGGGGGAGATGAATTCCTGCTGATGCTGCCAGAATGCGATATTCCTGAAGCGGAACAGGTCTTTAAAAGGATTGTAAAGGTTTTGGATGAGCATAATGAAAGAAAGCTTAAGCCTTACAAGATGAGCTTTAGCTACGGAATGATACGTTATGATTTCACAGAGCAGCCTAAAATCGGCAGTCTTATCGCCAAGGCAGATATGGAAATGTATAAGCATAAGAACAAAAGGAAAACGAAGATATAACCTGCAGTTAAAAACTGCAGGTTTTCTTTTGCTTACCGCTAAGCAGCACAGCTTTTATTCCATATAATATCCAGATATGCTATAATTAACTTTAATATAAAATAGGAATGATAGAATGGAAGTGGAATTCAATGGCTTTAGACATAGAGAACAAAAATGGTGAGGCTATGATACAAGTGAAAAATGCTGTTGCCATAGAGCTTATAGCGGCAATTCATTACTTGTCGGATAGAAGCCATCATAGTTTTTCTGATGATCTTGCAAACGCAATGCTGAATCATCTCTCCATAGACAGCTTAAAGATGCTGAAGGTTTTATCCGGGATGAGATTGCAAGGCTTAGAATTGTTTGAGTTTGCAGTAAAGGATAGAGCTTTTGATGATATCGAGCTTTTAATGCTGAAAATCAGCAGTTATAATGATGTAAACTTTATATATACCCTATTGGGGGAGGTCCTAGAACATAACACAATACAGCAAATAATGAATGATAAGCAAGAGCTAAATAAAATAATGCAGGAAAAGCCAAAGCTTGCAAGGGATATAAAGGGACTTGAGTATCTTTTTTACAATACCAAGAGCTTTAGAAAAGATATTGTAAATCTGATAAAAGAAATGAATAACAGTGTTTTGTTAAACAAGCTAGATTCCCTTCAGGAAGACTACGACAAGCATATAGAAAAGACCAAGATTAGGGTCAAAGGTAATAAGCCCATTGATGTTTCCCAGGAAATCATGGATAAAAAGTTCATAAGGATATTTGACTTTAGAGAATATTACTTTATTCCTTCCTACTTCATATCACCGCACAAAATCAGAGTGTTTTGCACCGACGCGCAAATGGTGGTATTTGCTATGGAGCTAAAGGAAAAGGCAAGCAATGAAATAGGAGACAGGATATCCATAATATTTAAAATAATATCCGATAGGACCAGACTTGAAATATTAAAGGCAATAATTGAAGAGTCAACCTATGGAAAAATATTAGCAGAGAGGCTTAACCTTACAACAGCGACAATATCTCATCATATAGAGGTTTTAAAATCTGTTAATCTAATTACGGAACGAAGAAAAAAGAATATCAAGTACTTTGAAGCCAATGAAGCAGAAATAAAGAAGCTTTTTAATGAAGGCTTAGAGTATTTATTTGAGAGATAAAAATATATAGGGAAATGCAAGTCTTTGGTGACTTTCATTTCCTTTGTTTTAAACAAAAATAAATAGTAGGAGGGAAGACTATGACGATAGAAAGCTTTTTCAAAAAACTAAATGATCAGGAAATCGCGGAGTTTATTAAGCTGGGTGGATTGGCATATCCATTTATGAACCTACATACCACGGAGGACGTACAAAAGCAGGCAGATCGATATATAAAAATGCAAAATGAAGATCCCAATGCGAAGCTTTATGGTGCATATAGGAATAATGAATTGGTTGGCGGCATGCAGCTGCAGGATTTCACCTTAAACTTCGACGGTACTGAAATGAAAGCTGGCGGAGTAGGCTTTGTAGCAGTGGATCTTTTACACAAGAAAGAGAGAATAGCCAAGGATATCATAAGCTACTTCATCGATTATTATAGGAAGCAAAAAGTTACAGTAGCAATGCTTTATCCTTTTCGGCCGGATTTTTATAAGCAAATGGGCTTTGGCTTTGGCACTAAGATGAATCAATATCGAATTAGGCCTGAAGATTTACCGAAGACCAAGCACAAAGAAAACATTGCCTATCTAACAGAGGGGGAGAAGGCGCAGTGGATAGACTGCTACAATAGCTTTGCTGCCAAGACTCACGGAATGATAAAAAGAACCAATATAGAAACAAACAATATATTTGCGCCAGGCAAAACAACCATCGTATATAAGAAGGATAACAAGATAGAGGGATATCTATCATTCTTTTTCAAAAAAGCCAGCGAAGTAAACCAGCTTAAGAATGACATAATCCTTAGAGAATTTGTATACCATGATTTGGAGGTTTTTCATCAGCTGTTGAACTTCCTGCATACACAGCTTGATCAAATAGATCGGATCGTTATAAACACCCAAGATGAGTATTTTCATTACCTGTTAAAGGATCCTAGGGATGGAAGCGGCAACAATTTTGCTCCCATATATGAACAGACAAATCTTCAGGGAGTGGGCTTGATGTACAGGATTATTGATACCGAGGAGTTCTTCAGACAGACTGCTGGGCACAACTTTAACAACCAGAGCATAAAACTTAAGCTCAATATTGTGGATAGCTTTGTGGAGGAAAACAGCAAGCCGGTCATAATTGAGTTCAAGGATGGAAAGCCCTTGTTGATAGGCGGCATCAGCAATGATGCAGAAATTACTATGGATATATCAGATTTCTCTGCAATGGCAATGGGTTGTGTAGAATTTAGAGCACTGCTAA
>JAQSYB010000067.1 GCA_029256365.1 Clostridia bacterium | reverse complement strand
ACTTCCATCTCTATTGGGACATGTAAAACCAGCATCCAAGGAAATCTTAAATACCTTGTCTCCAAATTTATTGCGTAAAAAATAATTTAAAGTATGATATCTTTTATTATCCCAAGTTTCCATAACAATCATCCTCTGTGAAATATTTATATTTGAATTTAGATTTCATTCTACTTATAATAATATAGTAAAGTTTCAAATACAATAAGCAATCATTTGTCCTATTCACAACCTATTTATAAGACCAGTACAATTCAAGAATTGGACTCGGAACTTTGTTAAAAATTTGTCCCAAAAATACACCAGAAATTTAATAGCATTTTTTTTAGTTTTGATATATAATTAACATGATAATAAACATTTATTATATGTTATTATATAAAATTTTATACGGGGAGTGAAGCACATGTCTGATACCAAGAAAATAGTGATCCTTGGTGCCGGCTATGCTGGGGTTGAAGCAGCGAAGGTTCTCAACAAAAAGTTCAAAAAGGACAATAACGTTGAGATCACACTCATTAACTCAAATCCATATCATACGCTTTTAACTGAGCTGCATGAAATTGCCGGTCAAAGAACACAAAAGGAAAGCGTTATGGTGGACTTGTACAGCATATTCAAAGCCACTAAGGTAAACGTAGTTAGAGACACAGTAACTAGCATCGACTACACAACACAAGTACTTACATCCGAAAAAGGAAGCTTCAAGTACGACTATCTAGTTTTAGGCTGCGGCGCAGAGCCAGCATTCTTTGGTGTAGAGGGAGTTCAAGAAAACGCCTTCACAATTTGGTCACTAAAGGATGCACTTAAGATTAGAGCTCATGTTGAAAGTATGTTCGAAAAAGCACGTGATGAAAGAGATGTAATGAAGAGAAAAGATCTTCTTTCAATAATCGTTGCTGGTGCTGGTTTCACAGGAGTTGAAGTTGTAGGCGAATTATTCGACCTTAAGAAAGTACTTTGCGAAAAGTATGACATCAACGAAGATGAAGTTACACTATATAACGTAGAAGCAATGCCAAACATTCTTCCTATGTTAAGACCTGCTCTTCAAGCAAAAGCTACTAATTTCATGAAAAAGAAAAAAGTAGATGTTATGACAAACGCTGCTATCGTTAAAGCGACACCAGACGGTATCGTTCTTAAAGACGGCAGAGAAATAAAAGCGAAAACTCTTATCTGGACTTGCGGTGTACAAGGCAATAGCTTCGTACCAGGCACAGGCATAACAGCTGGTACAGGCAAGAGAAATAGAATCCAAGTAAATGACTACATGCAGTCAATGGATTACACAAATGTTTATGCAATCGGTGACAATGCATGGTATGAAGTAGATGGCAAGCCAGTTCCACAGGTTGTTGAAACAGCTATTCAAACTGGTGAATGCGCTGCACACAACATCTATGCTGACATCACTAAGACTGAAAAGAAGAAGTTTGTATTGAACATACACGGCTTCATGGTTTCAGTTGGAAGTCATTACTGTGTTGCAGAATTAATGGGCGTTCCTATGTCAGGCTTTATCGCTATGGCAATGAAGCACCTTGTAAACCTACACTACCTATGGGGAGTTGGCGGTTTAAAGCTAATCTGGAATTACTTATTACACGAGTTCTTCCATATGGAAAACAACAGATCCTTCGTAGGCGGTCACTTGTCACACGGAACAAATACAGCATGGTTGGTTCTTTTGAGAATCTATGTTGGTGTACTTTGGACAATCGAAGGTGTTAAGAAGGTTCAAGAAGGTTGGTTGGTACCAGGAAACATAAAGATTGTTCAAGTTGCAAGTACTGCTGGAGCTTCAGCAGCAGCAGAACCAGGCGCAGAAGCAGTTGTTTATGCAACTCCTATACTTGCTAACCCACCTGCATTTTATCAGTGGTTTACTGATGCAGTTGTAGCTCCAAATGCTGGTTTATTCCAGTACATGGTTACATTTATGGAAATCGGTATAGGTTTGGCGTTAATCGCTGGCTTATTCACTTTCTTTGCTTCAATCGCATCATTGGGTCTAGTTGCAAACTTCGTACTTTCAGCACAAACTGGTTGGGATATTCTATGGTTTGTATTCGCAGCTATCGCACTTATGGGCGGTTCAGGCGGAGCATTCAGCTTAGACTATTATGTACAACCATGGATTAAGAAGTGGTGGAAAAACAAAAAGTTTGCTCAAAACAGCTACTTGTATTTTGACTAAACTGTAATATCAAAGGACTGATTTGTAAAAATCAGTCCTTTTTTTTCGTTAAAATGTCTTTGATAATATTTTAATTTATATGCCCCTGTGATATAATTCATAGATAGTGGCCATCTGCTTATGGCTTCCTATTATAATGACATTACTTAACTATCTGCATTAGGGGGATCACCTATGAAAAGACTCATTGGAGTAGCATCAATCACTGTAATAATTATTGCACTAGCATCCGGCTGTACCCAAAAGGCAGCAGAACCAACAACTGCAGAGCCAATTATACCAAAGGATGGCACATACCTTGCCACAGGTATAGCAGATCAAAGTAATTGGGTTCCAGAAATAGCTGTTACTATCGACCAAGGCAAAATAACAGCTGTTGAATATGACGAAATCTCCCCGATGAAAAAATCAGAATACCTCGAGTATCAAAAAAGCTTTAAGCAGCAAAGTAAAATTGATTTGCTGGCAGTATACACTACTATACAAAACGAACTGATAAAGAATCAAGATATCACTAAAATTAATGACCTTGCAGGTGCAACAAAAACAGTTGAAAATTTTAAGTCTTTGGCAGCCAGTGCCCTTAACAATGCCAAGGATGGTGACAAATATAAGGACGGCGATTACTCTGCGATTGGCACCATGGATGAAAAAAATTGGACTCCAACTGTAGACATAACTGTTAAAGATGGTAAAATTTCTAAAGTAAAATACGATGAGATTTCATATAATATCTTTAAGAACAAATCGCAAGATAAAGCTTACTTAGCCAAATATAAAGAAAAAAATAAGCTGGATTTACTGGATGTATACGCTGCATTGCAAAAATCCCTAATAGAGAATCAGAGTGCTGAAAAAGTTGATGCAACCGCAGGTGCAACCCTTGCCCACGACAATTTTGCAGCCTTGGCAGCAAAAGCTATAGAACAAGCCAAATAATAGTAAATACGCAGGAATAACTGCACACAAAAAGGAAGGCATAGCCTTCCTTTTATATATTTTTACCTGCTGGACGCTGTAGGCAGCGTCCCCTACTATAATACATATAATGTTCTTCCATTTGCCTTCAACCATTCTTTGTGGATTGAATAATCAGGCATATACTGTGCAACTTCATTCCAAAATGCCTTGCTATGATTCATTTGCTTTAAATGGCAAAGCTCATGAACGATGATATAATCCATTACTTCCTTAGGCGCCATTAGGATTCTAAAGTTAAAATTAAGATTGCCTTTACTAGAGCAGCTGCCCCATCGGGTCTTGGTATCCTTTATTCTGATATGATTATAATGAACTCCTATTATCATGCCAAACTCTTTTGCTCTCTGTTTTATCTCTTCCTCTGCCTTCTCTACCATCCATTGCTTCAACTGCTGTAAGGCTTCTGACTGTAATTTGCCTCCACTTAACTTATTGTTTAAATAAATATTAAACTTATCTTCTCTAAATATTATTTGTGCTGATTTACCGGCATAGGCTATGAGTCTTACCTCATATTCTTGCCCTCTATACAAGATGCTTTTTCCTTCCTTCATGACCAATCTCCTATATCTCTGTTGCGAATCCTACTCAATTTCAACAAATGCCGCTTTTTCTTCCGAGCTCAGATATTGCATTACCTCTCTACTGACTTCTCTTATATAAAGCTTTTGAACCTCGCTTATATGACTATAGCTGTCAATTTCAGAAGTCGGTATAATGCGTCTTTTCGTTTTGCCGTCTGTATCTCTAAACCTCAGCCTATAGGTAGGAACAATCTCAAAGTCCCCAAGCCTCGTCGTTTCTCCTTGTTTAGTGATAACAAGCCTAGTCATGGTGCCAATGTCTGTATATTTGTCATTCTGATTCGATAAAAAGTTTCCCATGGAATAGTTAATCAGTACCTCTTTGCCTCTCGTATGATAAAGTTCAGACTTTCGCGCTACATGGGGGTGACTGCCCAATACGCAATCAGCGCCCATATCCGCTACACTTCTAAAGAGCTTTGCAGTTTCGACTTCAACATCTCTGTTATACTCTACTCCTGCATGCATGTAAACAATGATAAAGTCACTTTTACTTTTTATATCTTCAATATCCTTCTTTATTTGTTCCTCATCCACCATACACACATAACCTGCTGGCGCTCTCAAGCCATTTATACTGGTGGTATAAGCTAGTATCCCTACCTGAATGCCATTTACATCCATAACAGTGCTTTTGTTTTCCACCCCTGCACCTAGAGGGATCATATTATTCTTTCTTATCAGGGCAGCAGTATTCTCTGCACCTTCCACTCCAGTGTCCATGCAATGATTGTTAGCTGTTACCATAATATCAAAGCCTGTGTCGCTGATTCCTTCCACTACTTCTGGAGGTGAATTAAATCGAGGAAAGCCTGATAAGGCTTTTTTTTCATTTACAGTAGTCTCAAAGTTAGCAATGGCAATATCTGCATTGCTTATGTAGTTCTTAATCTTCTCAAAGGACAACCCAAAGTCATAGCCTTCCTCTGTACGAGCTTCCGTCACTTGCGGCAAATGAAACATAATATCACCAACGGCCAATACTGTAGCTTCTAAGACTTCAGGCTCTTGCTCCTGCGCAATTACAGAGCTTGGGTTTACTGCTTCTATCACCGGCTCCTGCTGCATAGTGCATGCCGTCATGCTTATACATATCATTGTCAATAAGATATATCTAAATCTATTCAATCACATCACCCATATTTATCAAGTTAGGTATCTGATAGAAAATAATTCCTTGTAGATACCTTGCCTATATAATAGCATAATTTAACAAAATGTGATATTAGTTCATAATCGTAACCTTTTTTCCTCTTCTGCATAATATGTAAATAAGTACAAAAATTCTTGAATAGGTGAGGGAAATAAGTATGGATAATAGTGCAAATTTCAGAGGTCTGATTGTAGGTGTCAATACCTCTGTACCCCTGTCTAGTGGAGATTATGTAACTGCAATTAATTTTGATAATGCAGCTACAACACCTCCTTTTACAGCTGTTTTGCAAGCAATTAACAATTTCTCCCCATGGTATTCCTCTATTCATAGAGGCACTGGCTACAAGTCTCAGTTTTGTTCCGATCTATATGATAATTCCCGAGAAATTATTGCAAACTTTGTAAAAGCTGATTGTGCTACAAATACTGTAATTTATGTTAAGAATACAACTGAAGCGATTAATAAGGTAGCCAACAGATTGTATAGCCAATATAATAGGAAGAATGTTGTTCTTTCCTCTGAAATGGAGCACCATTCCAACGACTTGCCTTGGAGAGATAATTATGAGGTCGATTATGTTGAAGTAGACTACAACGGCAGATTGTCTATGAAAAGCTTGGAATATAAATTAAGAAAATACCAGGGTCGCGTAAAATTGGTAGCTGTCTCAGGGGCCTCTAATGTTACGGGCTATATAAATCCGATCTATGAAATAGCTGAAATGGCTCATCGTTACAAGGCCAAAATACTCGTTGATGGAGCACAGCTTGTGCCTCACACAGAAATGGACCTAAAGCCAGATAACTCACCACAGCATATAGATTACTTGGTTTTCTCTGCACACAAAATGTATGCACCTTTTGGAATAGGCGTGCTAATTGGACCCAAGGAGGTATTTGACAGAGGAGAGCCTGATTACAAGGGTGGCGGAACCATTGATTTGGTAACCCATAGTTTTGTTCGTTGGGCTGCTGCACCTGAAAGAGATGAAGCAGGCACTCCAAATGTGATAGGGGTTATGACTCTTGTAGAGTCCGTTAAAGTACTTAACAATATAGGCATGCGTAACATAGAGAAAAATGAAAAGGAATTGACAGAATACGCCTTGCAGCGCTTAAAGTTGATACCTGGGCTGCAGCTTTATGGAAATACAGAGGACAGCAGTGACAGAGTGGGCATTATAACCTTTAATATTAAGGATATGTATCATAAGGTAGTTGCAACCATACTCTCCTATGAATATGGCATCGCTGTACGAAGCGGTTGCTTCTGCGCTCAGCCCTATGTGCAAAAGCTATTAGGAATTTCTAAGAAGGAAATAAAAAGAAGAATAAAATACGATGATTTGCCTCACCCTGGCATGGTGCGAATCAGCTTTGGACTTTACAACACGACAAAAGAGGTAGATACATTAATAAAAGCATTAACCAACATCACCAACAAAAAGGATTATTATATAAACAAATACAAATTCGCAGAAATGTAGGATGCGGACCCATGTGTCCGCCCACAAACCTTCCTGTAATAAAAACCACTAAACTGCATACAATAATCCAATGAAAAACAACCAAGGAGGAGCTTCTATGAAGAAGAAAATGAGCATACTGCTATTTAGCGGCGAGTATGATAAAGCGCTGGCAGCACTGCTGCTGGTGAATACTGCAAGAACAATGGATATCGATGCTAGTATTTTTTTTGCATTTTGGGGATTGGGATTGGTTAGAGATCCTGAAAAGCTTAAGCTTGCAGATAAGTCCTTGTACGAAAAGATGTTTGGCATCATGACTCCTAAAGGACCAGAGGATTTGCCTCTATCAAAAATGAATTTTGCAGGCATCGGTAAGAAAATGCTGATTGAGATGATGGAAGATGACGATACCCCTCCTTTGACAGCTTTTCTCAAGGGTGCACTAAATAAAGATGTGAAGTTTTATGGCTGCAAATTGTCTATGGAGATTATGGGTTTAACCCAGGAAGAAATGATTCCAGAGCTGGAAATCAAGGAAGCTAAGGACTATTTAACCGATGCCATGGGCTCAGACTTGCAGCTGTTTATATAAAATAATGCCTGTAGAGTGATTCTCTACAGGCATTTATTTTGTTTATTCCATTGGGACTTCCTTAGAATTTTCTAGTATTAAATTATCCGCTTCGCTGGCTTCCATATCCATTTCTGCTAGCATATCCTTTAAATTGAAGGAAAACATCGACTTGTCATCATGTATATAGAACTTCGTTATTTCCTTTGGGTCAGTGCTATATCGATACATAATAGGCTTCCCAAGCTCATCAGCCATTCGTACAAGATCTTCAATGGATTTCACCTTATAATACATGCCAAAGGTCGTTCCTATTTCATTGTTGATGGCTACCAATCTAGTACCGTGAGATTTGAATATCTTGTTGAGCTGCTTTTTGAAAATATCAACAGGCTTATCGCCTTTCACGAAAACAAGTAAATATAGTAGTGCTAAAAGTGCAAGGCCCAATACTGTGCTATAGGCTATTACAAGGTTTTGGTTCACTGGCAGCGGTATTTGCTTGGTTTCTTCTATTGCTCCGGGAGTGTTTTCGATACCGCTTTTCGTAATTTCAAAAAACTTGCTATCTAAGGGTATATTAATAGAAGGAGCAACCTTCTTTTCTATGAAATTGCTACCAGCTTCGACTTGCAGGCTTACATTCATTACAACTGATGCATTTATTGGCACGTTCAGTTCTGTTGCCTCTCTTATCTGGGCAGCAAAGTTGATATATTCTTCTAAAGGAAATACTATTTCTTTATTTATTGAAAAATTTGCATCTTTGCTTTTAAAATTAGTTTTAGGTAATAGTGTAAATTCCTTTTGCCAAATGACTTTAACTTTTTTTTCTTCAATTGTATATCCTTCTACAATAGCCAGAATTTCATAATCCCCCAGAATATCAACAACTTTATTTGCTCTAAATTCGTATTGGAGATTCGTTTTTATATTATCCACATATGAAGTTAAGTACAATTTATCTTCTTCAAGACTATCACCGCTATATAGTGGATTTGGTTTTAAAATAACTTTATACTTTATTTCCGTCTTATTATTATAGTTTAGTAGTGTTATCTTCTCTTCTCTTACCCCTGGATTCTTAATAGTTAAGTAAATAAGGGCTGCCATAATAGTAATTATAATAAGCAACATTAGCATCAAAGCTATCTTTACTCTTTTATTTATACTTTTTTTCATTTAGTTCCCCCCCAGATATACTTCTATAAGAATTCAACCAAAGTTATTTTTTTCCTTCTATGCAAAGCAACATTATGTCGACAACATTATTCCCTAAAACATGACAAATAAAGAATTCTACATTAAAAACTCGGGCATAAGCCCGAGCTAATAACAAGGTAGATTCTTTTGAAACTTTGTGAGGCATTCATACCATAGCCAGCCGGAATGAATGCCTCAGTCGTGATAAGCAGACAATTGCCTACTTATCAGTTTATGCTATTTTATTGAACCTTTTGCAAATGGATTTCATGGTATTTTAGCAGTTTACAGATAATTGTAAATGCTTCTGCTCTTGTAATCTTGTTATTTGGCTTATAGGTATTATCGGGATAGCCTGTTATCACCTTATCTTCATAGCCTGATTTTACATGCTCTACCGCCCAATATCCAATTTCATCTTTATCAGTAAAAGGAAGCTCGAGGCTCTTATCCTCAAGAGTTAATTCAAATGCTCTATCGAGAACTGCAATCATTTCTTCCCTTGTAATATTATTGCTAGGTCTAAAGAACCCAAAAGGATACCCCTTGAATATTTCCTCATCCGACGTAATGTTCACATAGCCTCTCGCCCATTTCGGAATTGGATCTACGTATTTAGGAATAATCGTATCTTTTGGTTCAAGCTTCAGAGCCTTACCA
>JAQSYB010000066.1 GCA_029256365.1 Clostridia bacterium | reverse complement strand
GTTATACTCCTAGAATTTTTTTTGACAGCATGCAGCAATAAATATCAGTTCATATATTCATACTATGATGGGACTCGATGTATTGACTCTAGATTTTGCGTCTTAACTTAATCTATCTTTCTAGAAATGGCCTATTCACTATAGACAATCTTTCTGTAAACTATATATAATAAAGTAATTTAACAAATACATTGAAAGGGTAAGGCGCTTGCTGCTTGTCCGCGAATGGACTGATAGGAGGGTAAGAAAAAGTGATGAAGTCTAAAAAAAGAGTAGACATAATAAAAATCAACAATGGTGTGAAGCAGGAAGTCACAGATGAAATAATAGTTGAAAAAGTGTTGAATGTATATATTAATAAAAACTATTATTCATCCCTTATGTATACCCCAAATGAGAAAATTGAGTTGGCTCTTGGTCATCTATTTTCTCAGGGCATTATTCAATCTATGGAATCCGTTAAAAGAGCGGTGGAGACAAGTGAAAATATAGTTTGTGTGATATTGGATTATGATTTGGAGGAAGACCTTGATGAGAGAAGAGTATTGACCTCAGGATGTGCCAAGGGCAGTATAGATATGAGAATTCTCGAAGACAAGGATATGAAACCCGTGGAAAACAACAAACAGTACTCAGCTCAGGATATTTTGCTCTTGATGAGGGAATTCAATCAAAAATCAGAGCTTTTTAAGGAGACCGGGGGGGTACATAGCTGCGCTATTTGCAGCAGCAAGGACATCCTTTGTTTTTCAGAGGATATTGGAAGGCATAATGCGCTGGATAAGGTCATTGGGAAGGCACTGCGCAACAATATAGCTCTAGAGGATAAGCTGCTGCTGGCCACTGGAAGAATTTCTTCAGACATAGCCATAAAAGCAGCAAGGGCAGGCATACCAATCATTGTTTCTCATTCTGCCCCAACAGATATGGCCTTGGACCTTGCGAGGAAATCAAATATTACTATGGTAGGCTTTGCACGAGGGAATCGAATGAGCATCTATTGCGGCAGCGACAGAATTATTGTGTGAGGTTTTGCAGCTAAATCTTATGTTATAATATAAGTACAAGGAACATTTAAATAGGATATGAATGAAATGGAGGTGTATTTATGAACATTAGGATACAAGACTATGCATCTGATTTTATTAAGAAAAAATCTATTGATTCTTCAGTAACGCTGTTTATTAAGTCTGGAAGTGGCGGCTGATGTGCAGTACAAAGCCCAACAGTTCAGTTGGGAAAGCCTCAGAATGAAGAGAATTTTGATTTGTATCAGGTTGATGCCATCAATGTTTATATAAGAAAAGGATTACAGATACATAGCAATGGAATACATATCTTCTTAAGGAAATTTCTCTGGGTCAAAGAGTTGGAAGTGGATGGCATTGTTATGCACTACTAAAAAGCCTTAGAAAGAGGTATTGTTGGAACAATTCACCTTTCTAATCGTCTAATAAACGTATAGAAATAACTTTTATGAGGTGAAATATGATGAAAAAGAACTTATTAGCATGGATGCTCATTGCAGCAATTGTTTTTACAAACTCATTGGTTTATGCAGACGGATCGACAGTTAATTTGGCTGGAGATGTTAAATTTACTGATATATCGAAGCATTGGGCTGAGGAATCCATAAACAGGATTGTTGACAAGGATGACTTTGCTGGAAAAGATGGTAAGTTCCTTCCAAATCAAGCAATTACAAGAAGTGAATTTGTGCTTATGCTGCATAAAGCTTTAGAAATCAAAATCGCATATTTCAAAGCCACAGACATCAACGAATTCTTTGAGGATGTCAAAAATGAAGATATATATGCTTCGGCTTTGTATGACTTAGTGATTACAAATATTATAGACTACAAAGGCCAGTTTAGACCAAATAGCACAATGACAAGAGATGAAATGGTGCATTATATTATGAATGCCTATAAACATAAAATGGGTGAAAACTATAAAATGATAAAATTAGATTACAAACCCTTTGCTGATGATCAAGAAATAAATCCTTCTTACAGCGGCGATGTTGCAAGAGCAGAGTATATGGGACTTTTAAAAAGACCTTTCAATAATAAATTCTATCCAAAGAATCTTAGTACAAGAGCGCAGGCTGCAACTGTAATTGACAGGTTGTTAAACCAATTAATAAAAGAAAATCTACAAATTGTAGTTACACCAGCAGCTGAGTTAACAGATGATTTGTTAAAGATGAAATTAACAATCACCAATCTGTCAAAAGAACAAATTGTAATCAACCACAGCTCTGGGCAAAGATTTGATTTTTCATTGCTTGACTCAGAACGGAATATCTTATATACATGGTCAGCAGATAAGTTATTTATTATGGCTTTGACAGAAACCGTTATTGAATCAGGTGAATCAATAGAATTTGTTGAGGAAATGAATAAAGAGGCCTTGGACAACATGACAGCAAAGCCAGCCTATTTGAAGGCTTATATTGTTGGCAAGTCAAGTGGATTTATAGTAAACCCAGATGGTTATGAAATAAAGATAAAATAAAGTAAAAAGCAGCAAAGCCAGACTCTAACAAAGGGAGTCTGGCTTTTTATGTATCTTAAATAACGATTTTTATTTCAGAAATGAATAAAAAGTGTTATAGTTGAAGTATAATGGCGACAATAATACTATTATGATAACTTTTTTGGGTATTCAGGAGGAAATAATGTTTAATCCAATAAAAAATACGAAGGTTTATGAGCAAGTAATAGATCAGATTAAGGATATGATAGCGGAGGGAACACTCAAAAAAGGAGATAAGCTTCCATCTGAGAGAAGTCTAGTGGAGCAGCTGCAAGTGAGTAGAGCATCTATTAGAGAAGCACTGAGGGCTTTAGAAGTAATCGGTTTGATTGAGTGCAAGCAAGGTGAAGGCAATTATATCAAAACCAATTTTGAGGACAATCTGCTAGAGCCTTTATCAATCATGTACAGGCTAGAGGGTAGTCATCCAAAAGAGATTTGGGAGCTTAGAAAAATTATTGAAGTAGAGGCAATTGGACTTGCAGCAAAGAGAATAAATGATGTGCAGCTTAGAGCGTTGAAGGAATTGCTGGATAGCTTCAATGATGACAAAGATGAGGTCTATAACGCTGAAATTGACAAGCAATTTCACTATAAAATAGCAGAATGCTCAGGTAATATACTAATTTATAATATATTAAGAACTGTTTCGGTTCTTGTAGAAGATTATATTAAAGATATCAGAACCATTATCCTTACGGAACAAGAAAATAAAGAGGTTCTTATCCAACAGCATAAAAATATGTTTTTGGCCATTGAAAAGCATAGTTCCTCAGAGGGTCGTAAAGCCATGCGGGAACATTTAGACTTTGCATATGCATACATGGAAGGCAAAATGTAAATATTCATAAAAAAAGATGAAGGTGATGAGTTCTATCACTTTCATTTTTTTTTATGAATTTGTTTCGTGAAATATATATCAATTGTTGAAATATTAAGAATTTAATGATAATATTTATTTAATCAATAACTGGTCTGACCATACGACCACCCGTTGAGTAAATCAAGAAAATGAAATGTTGTATCGGGATATGTATAGTAAAAGTGAATTTAGGAGGAAAACAGATGGAAATTCTTGTTTGCGTAAAGCAGGTTCCAGGGACGACAAAGGTAGAAGTAGACCCTGTAACTGGTGTTTTAAAAAGAGATGGAGTAGACTCGAAAATGAATCCTTATGACTTATATGCATTAGAGACTGCGCTGAGACTTAAGGAAAAGCATGGTGGAACAATCAAAGTAATCAGCATGGGACCACCACAAGCAGCAGAGGTTATACGTGAAGCTTATATGATGGGCGCAGACGAAGGTGCTTTGATAACAGATAGAAAATTTGCAGGTGCTGACGTACTTGCAACCTCTTATACCATTTCTCAAGGAGTAAGAAAACTTGGTAGTTTTGATTTGATTTTATGTGGCAAGCAAACTACTGATGGAGATACTGCTCAAGTTGGACCAGCAATGGCTGAGAATCTAAACATACCCCATATAGCAAATGTTTTGAGTATCATAGAGATGAAAGAAAAGTCCATTGTAGTAGAAATGGATATGGCAAGTACGGTAGAAATCGTTGAAGTACAATTCCCATGTCTATTAACTGTAGAAAAGGGAATATTTCAGCCAAGACTTCCGTCCTATAGAAAAAAATTAATTACCAAAGATAGAGAAGTAAAAATGATTACATTAAAAGATTTCGATGACAAAAATGAAAAGAATTACGGGCTCAACGGTTCACCAACTCAAGTTGAAAGAATATTTCCACCTGATGCCAATAGTGACAGGGAAACATGGACAGGAACCGGTGAACAACTTGGTCATAAAATGGCTTCAAAATTGAAGACATTAAAGTTCATATAACGAGGCAAAACATGTCCCCCACTTCTATAAGTGGCGGGTTCCGATTTAAGCAATATGAGGAGGGTATATATCCCCCTGCCTCGTTGAAACGCCTTTTGTAGGTTTTGCAGCAAGTGCAAAACCTTTCAATAAATCTTGTTATAAGGAAAGGTTGGTATTCTAATGAGTAAGCTAATTTGTAACCAAGAGAAAGTCAATGAATCAATAATTGAAGAGCTAATAAAAGTTTGTCCTTTTCATGCCATAGAAAACAAGAACGGTAAAATTGAAGTAAATTCCGGTTGTAAGATGTGTATGCTTTGTGTAAAGAACGGACCAAGCGGTGTGATGGAGTTTGTAGAGGAAGAGGTTGCCGCAATTGATAAAAGCTTATGGAAGGGCATCGGGGTATATGTTGACCATCTAGAAGGTGAGATACATCCAGTAACCATGGAGTTAATTGGAAAAGCGAAGGAGCTTGCTGCAGTCGTTGGTTTTCCTGTATATTGCGTTTTTATAGGTCATAATATTACACATAAGGCAGAAGAGCTGCTTTATTATGGTGTAGATGAAGTATTTGTTTATGACAATGAGGAACTAAAGGATTTTAGGGTAGAACCTTATACAGCTGCTTTTGAAGATTTTGTTGCCAAGGTAAAACCATCCTCCCTGCTTGTGGGTGCCACAACAATTGGAAGATCACTGGCACCAAGAGTTGCAACAAGATTTAAAACTGGTTTGACAGCTGACTGTACAAAGCTTGAAATGAAGGAAAATACAGATCTTGTTCAGATAAGACCAGCATTTGGCGGTAATATCATGGCTCAGATCATTTGCCCAAATACAAGACCACAAATGGCAACGGTAAGATATAAGGTAATGAATGCGCCAGAAAAGAGCTGTAATCAAAGTGGTAAAATCACAATATGTGAAATAGATAAATCAAAACTAACATCTAAGATAGAGGTGTTAAAGGTAACAAAGAAAGAGGCAGAGGAAAGTATTTCTGATGCAGAAGTAATCATAGCAGTTGGAAGAGCTTTAAAAACAGAAAAAGATATGGAAATGGTAAAAGAATTGGCTGGTTTATTGGGAGCTCGCATTGCGGGGACTAGACCACTGATTGAATCGGGCTTTATCGGTGCAAAACAACAAATTGGATTATCTGGAAGAACAGTTAAGCCAAAGCTTATCATAACACTGGGCATTTCAGGTGCGGTTCAGTTTACTGCAGGAATGAACGGTTCAGAGCAAATATTTGCGATAAATACTGATCCACATGCATCCATATTTAATATCGCTCATTATGGAATGGTAGGAGATATTTATGAAATAGTTCCTAAATTAATTGAAGATATTAAAAGCTTTGGAGCTGAAGCGTGCATAATGTAACTTTTACAATATGAATCTTGGAGGGTTTTGTATGGAATATAAAAAGCTAGATGCGAAAGACATAGAGTTTCTAATATCTTTACTGGGAAATGACAGAGTATATACTGGTGAAGAGATAAATGAGGATTTCAGCCATGATGAAATGGGTGGAATAAGCAGGATTCCAGATGTTCTGGTTGACGTAAATACAACAGAAGAAGTATCAAAGATCATGAAATATGCAAGTGATAATTTGATTCCCGTCGTAGCAAGAGGATCAGGTACAGGACTAGTTGGTGGATCAGTAGCAGTCTTCGGCGGAATCATGATGAATATGTCCAAAATGAATAAGATTCTAGAAATTGATGAAGAGAATCTGACATTAACACTTGAGCCTGGCGTACTCTTAATGGAAATCAGTAAGTTTGTTGAACCTTATGATTTATTCTATCCGCCGGATCCAGGTGAGAAGTCAGCAACTATCGCAGGCAACATCAATACAAATGCAGGTGGAATGAGAGCTGTTAAGTATGGTGTAACAAGGGATTATATAAGAGGCCTTGAGATAGTCCTTCCAAATGGTGAAGTACTAAATGTCGGAGGTAAGGTGGTTAAGAATTCTTCAGGTTATAGCATTAAGGATTTAATTTGCGGATCTGAAGGAACTCTTGGGGTAATTACAAAAATCATACTCAAGCTTATTCCGCTGCCAAAGAAAGCAGTATCCCTATTAATACCATTTCCGAATTTAGATATGGCAATCAGCACTGTTCCGAAAATAGTAAAATCAAAGTCTGCGCCTACAGCAATCGAGTTTATGCAAAGAGAGGTTATACTTGCAGCTGAAGAGTTCCTAGGCAAGAAATTCCCAGACAATTCTTCTGATGCGTACTTGCTTTTGACCTTTGATGGCAATAGCTTAGAAGAAATAGAAAAAGCTTATGAAACCGTTGCAAATATTTGTTTGGAAGAGGGCGCTCTTGATGTATTCATAACTGACACAGACGAAAGAAAAGAAGCGGTTTGGTCAGCAAGAGGTGCGTTCCTGGAAGCGGTTAAAGCAACAACAACCGATATGGATGAATGTGACGTTGTTGTTCCAAGAAATAAGGTTGCGGAGTTTATCAAATATACAGATGAGCTTCAAAAGCAGTTTGATGTGAGGATCAGGAGCTTTGGACACGCAGGAGACGGTAATCTGCATGTATATGTATTGAAGGATGACCTTTCAGACGAAGCATGGGAAAAGAAGCTAAGCACAGTATTTGAGGCAATGTATAGTAAGTCGGTGGAATTAAAAGGCTTGGTTTCTGGTGAACATGGCATCGGGTATGCGAAGAAATCATATATGAAAGAGCAGTACGGACCTGAATATGTAGCACTGATGAAGAATATAAAGCTGGCCTTCGATCCTAAAAATATTTTAAATCCAGGGAAAATATGCCAGTAAGAAAATGTTATAATTAAAAATAAATGGTCCCGCCCCCCTTGGCATTCAGTGCCGGTATATCGGGACGGGACCTTTTATTCTATTTGGGAAATTTATTTTAGCTAGATGCAAGTATAATCACAGGAGTTATTGAAATCTAGCCTTTTTGATAGTAAATAAAAAATGGAGGATACCCTATTGAAAAAGAGTATTGCTTTAATATGGCCAGGGCTGTTGCTGCTATTTTGGATTATATTGTGTGAAAAATATAATTTTGAAGTACTTTTGATTGGAATAGTAGTAGCTGTGACCGTATACTATCTAAACAGAAATTTCCTTCCTAATCGTGAGCTTAAAATCCATAAGCTGCCCCTCTACGCATTGTATGTCATACTTTTATTGAAGGAAATCGTTCTAGCCAATATCAGTGTGGCCAAGATCGTTCTGAGCCCTAAGATTAACGTAAGCCCTTGCATAGTCAAAATAAAAACACAACTCAATAGCAGTCTTCACAGAGCAATATTGGCGAATTCCATTACGCTCACCCCAGGAACTCTTACACTGCAGCTCACAGATGATGAGCTGGTAATTCATTGTCTTGTTAAGGAGAATATTCCCGATCTAGTTGATTCAAAATTTGAAAAGTTGCTTTTAAAAATAGAGGGGTGATTTCATAATGCATGGATTATTCTTTTTTTCCATTGTGTTTCTAGCAATTACAATTATGATATGCAGCTACAGAGCAGTAAAGGGTCCCAAAGCAACTGACAGACTGATTGCGATTAATGTCATAGGGACAAAGACCGTAGTTCTGATATGCATCATTTCGTTTATATTGAAAGAAACCTATTTTATTGATGTTGTTTTGGTTTATGCATTGATCAGCTTTGTATCCTCCACAGTAATCTCTAAGCATATTGAAAACGGGGGTACCAAAATATGAAAACGATGCTGATTTATTTGCTGATGGCGGGAGGGCTGTTTTTCTTTCTTGTAGGAACGGTAGGTCTCTTGCGAATGAAGGATGTTATGACACGTGTTCATAGTGCAGCCAAATGCGATACCCTGGGAGCCTTACTTTGTATAACCGCTTTGATATTATATAGCGGTGGCGGGTTTGTCGGCTTAAAGCTTATTCTTGTAATTGTATTTCTTTGGACTACCAATCCTACAGCAACACATTTGATCGGAAAGGCTGAATTAAAACGGCAGCAGAATGCTGACAATCAGGAACCATTTTATTGGAATGAGGTAGAAGATCATGGGGATATTTAGCATTATTATGCTTGTATTTTTGCTGGGATGCGCCATATCAGTGTCTATAACAAAGAATTTGTTAGGCGCTATTATCATATTTGCAGCCTATAGTCTTGGGATGGCAATTCTATGGCAGTTGATGAATGCACCGGATCTGGCAATTACGGAAGCTGCTGTAGGAGCAGGCATTACAACGGTCTTGTTTGTTTTGACTTTAAAGAGAATAAGAGGTGTCAGTAAATGAAAAAAGTATTATCCGTTGCACTGACAATAGTATTCATCAGTATTCTGCTGGTAGCCCTATCTGAAGCTCCAACCTTTGGGAATGCCAGCAATCCGGCAAACAACTATGTTTCTGACCGGTACATTGCTCAGGGGATAAAGGATACTGGAGCAATTAAT
>JAQSYB010000065.1 GCA_029256365.1 Clostridia bacterium | reverse complement strand
GACTGAAGGATCTTAAGATTCTTCACTGCGTTCAGAATGACACGGCTTATTGTTCATATAAACATCAATATAGAACTGTTAAGCAATGATTAGATGCATTTAATATTTGCTCTGTCATCCTGAAGGAGCGGCGACTGAAGGATCTTAAGATTCTTCACTTCACTCAGAATGACACGGCTTATAACGTTAACAAAGCTTTATAAAAAATGGAGGGTTATTATGAATTTGATTGGCAATATGATATGGCTCTTATTTGGTGGTATTATTGCAGCAATTTTATGGTTCTTAGCAGGAATGATTTTATGTTTAACAATTATAGGGGTGCCCTTTGGTGTCCAATGCTTCAAAATCGCTGCATTTGTATTATGGCCTTTTGGAAAGCAAATAGAGCTTGGCAATTTCGGTGTAGGGGGCTTGGTTTTTAATATCATCTGGCTCATCGTCTTTGGTTGGGAATTTGCCATAGGGCATCTCATGATAGGGGCAGTATTTTGCATCACAATTGTTGGAATACCCTTTGGGCTGCAGCACTTTAAGTTTGCTCAGCTTGGACTCATCCCTTTTGGTGCAAAGATATACTAGCAATTGTATTTATATTTGACCTCCCAGGGTTATTATTATAGAATATTATAAATACAAACTCGTTGGAAACAATAGAATACTTGTTTATGTACAAAAGAAAAACTAGGAGGATAACAGTTATGAAAACACGCCAGGAAGTTTATGAATTACTTAAAAAGTACAATAAAAGCGATAATTTGGTAAAGCATGGTATGGCGGTTGAAGCTGTCATGCGCTATTTTGCAAAGCAGCTTGGCGAGGACGCTGAGTACTGGGGAAATATCGGCTTGCTCCATGATATAGATTATGAGCTTTATCCTGAAGAACATTGTCATAAGGCCAAAGAGATCATGGAAAAGGAAGGCTTAAGCGAAGATATGATACACGCTGTAATTTCCCATGGATGGAAGCTTTGTATTGATGTAGAGCCTATTCTCAAAATGGAGAAGGTGCTTTACACAATAGATGAGCTTACAGGCCTTATCACTGCAACAGTGTATATGCGTCCAAGTAAGAGTATACTTGATCTTGAAGTCAAATCTGTGAAGAAGAAATTCAAATCAGCTGGCTTCGCTGCTGGAGTGAATCGAGATGTCATTCTTGAAGGCTGTGAAATGATAGGAATGGATCTTGATACCGTTATTCTTTGGACAATAGAGGGAATGAAGGAAGCTGCAGCAGAATTGGATTTAGCAGGGCAATAAACTAACTTGAAGGGTGATAAGAGTTGGAAAATACAAAGAAATTTAAAATAAGAATTAAAAAAAATGGGGGATATCTTGTTTCGGGCAATCTTCCATTGGTAGAAAAAATAATAACTCCAAAAGGGTTGGAATATGAATTTAAGGATGGAAGGGAGCTCCCTCAGGCGGCGGAATATGAGTTATGCCGTTGTGGAAAGTCAAAAACAGCACCATTCTGTGACAATGCACATGAAAAGAATGGCTTTGATGGAACTGAGACTGCATCAAGACTTAAGTACCAGAAACGAGCTGAAGTACTGGAGGGTCCAGGGCTTGATTTAATGGATGACCACAGATGTGCTTTGGCACGCTTTTGTCATAGGAATGATGGCCATGCATGGTGGCTGACAAAAAACTCTGATGATCCGAAAAATAGAGAAGAAGCCATTATAGCGGCTGTTGAGTGCCCAGCAGGAAGATTGGTTGCCATTGATAAAGCTGGAAATGCAATTGAACCTGAATATGAACCCTCCATCAGTATCATTCAAGACCCAGAAAAAAGAGTCAGTGGTGGAATTTTTGTGAAAGGGAACATTCCAATCGTATCCTCAGATGGACACAATTATGAGATTAGAAACAGGGTAGTGCTTTGTCGCTGCGGCAAATCGAAAAATAAGCCCTTTTGTGATGGTACGCATATTCCCATAAAGTTCTTAGATAAGTAGAATACATATTAATCTGCTATGCTTGTTCTAGTTTAGAAGCCTGAGAATATATATAAATTGATAGTTTCTAATAGGGGGAGATTGCATGAGAGAATTAATTAACTTACAAATTAATGAAGAACAGCTTCAAAAGAACATTAGAAGCGCCAAAATGAAAAATGTTGCGATTCCAACTCTGGCGCAAATGAAGGATCCGAATAAAATACCACAAAAGGTCAAAGAAAAATTAAAGGCTACAGGGTTATGGGATGTAGATCCAATTAATTTATTTAGAATATCATGGAAAAATGAACCGGTAAAAGAGGGCGGACTATATCGCTCATTGCCAAATTATATTGAAATTCCCTCAGAAATTTCTGGAGTCAAAGCAAGAATATTTGCAATGTCTGGCAAGTACTTCCCCACAGGAGCACATAAGGTGGGGGCTAGCTTTGCTTGTTTGGTTCCTAGATTGGTAACAGGGCAATTTGATCCGACTTATCATGAGGCAGTTTGGCCTTCTACAGGCAACTATTGCCGTGGTGGAGCATACAACTCTGCCTTATTAGGCTGTAAATCTGTGGCGATCTTGCCAGAGAATATGAGCAAAGAGCGTTTTGAATGGTTGAGCAAGGTGGCAGGAGAAGTAATAGCAACTCCTGGCTGTGAAAGCAATGTAAAAGAAATATATGACAAAACCTGGGAGCTTCGCAGGACGAGAGACAATGCTGTCATTTTCAATCAATTTGGTGAGTTGGGCAACCATCTATGGCACTATGAAGTAACGGGCAGTGCTATGGACGAAATCATAAAGGCTGAAGCTGGTCCTAAGGGGAGAGTTGCAGGGGTATGCCTAACATCAGGTTCAGCAGGAACCCTAGGAAGCGGAGATTATATTAAGGATCAGTATCCTACTGCAAAGCTAGCTGTAGGAGAAGCATTGCAGTGTCCAACTTTGCTGAACAATGGTTTTGGTGATCATAGGATTGAAGGCATTGGCGATAAGCATATACCGTGGATTCATAATGTGAAAAATACGGATATGGTGATTGCCATTGATGACCAGGACAGCTTGGGGATGTTCAGACTATTTAATGAACCAGCAGGTCAAGCATATTTAAAGGACCTTGGAGTCTCACCGGAGGTTATTGAGAAGCTTTCTTGGGTAGGCATCTCTGGAGCAGCCAATATTGTTTCTTGTATTAAGTTTGCGAAATACTTTGAGCTGACAGAAGATGATATTGTCTTGACAATCCTTACAGATTCTGCAGAGATGTATCAGTCTAGGCTTGCAGAAATGGAAGAAGAACGAGGCAGGGAATATCAAACCATTGACGGGGCTATAGACCACCATAGATATGTCTTAGGACTTAGAACAGATAGTATGGAAGAATTGACCTATCAAAGCAAAAAACGCATTCATAACCTTAAATATTACACCTGGATTGAACAGCAAATGTATGATGTGGAAGAGTTAAATGCGCAGTGGTATGATTATGAAAATTATTGGGGCAGGCTTCACAAAATGGGACCTGAATTAGATAAGCTGATTGAGCAATTCAATGAGCAAATAGATAAGTAAAATTCAAAGCAGTTCACAGTTCTCTTTTACATAGGGAACTGTGAACTGCCTTATTTTTAATAATCATTGGGTTTAGTTACTTGCAAGATTAATGACTTTGCCACTCTCCAGCTTTATTTTAGGTAAATGGGGACTGTGGACAAAATCGTCAAATCCAATAATTACACCGTTTTGAATGTTAGGTAATGAGATTGGTTCCCCTAGTTTAAAATAAGTAGTACGGTACATAAATATATTCAAGATGTTTTGATCATATCTATTGTCAACATTTTCATAAATCACTCTTAAAGCATCTAGGGGATGAAGACCTATGGTATAATTATATCCGCCTACCAGCTCATCATAATTATGCGCAATAAATAGAATCCTGCCAAACAAGCTGATTTCATTACCCTTTTTACCATTGGGATAACCCTTGCCATTAAAATACTCATGATGGTCTAAGATTCCATATACGATGGATTTCTTTCGCAGCTCAGGAAAATTAACTGTCATTTCCGAGAAGCTCTCTAGATGCTTTTTAAGCTCGGTATGAATATGCTCATGACTTTTCAAGAAGCTCAGAAAATCTGCTTTTTCTGTTTCGATAAATCCTACATTAGAAAACAAAGCTGCAATTGTTAAATCAAACAATTCACTGTTGCTCAATTCCAAAGCCAAACCAATCATAAGTGAAAGACACATCGTATTGATGCTGTGTATTAACAATACATCGTCATATTCCTTAATGCGATTGAAAAGCTGCACAAAGGTTTTGTTTGTGTTCATAGCTTCTAATAATTCAAGCTTTACAAGTCTTGCTCTTTCTTTTAATTGTTCGGATTCCAATTTGCTATCTAATTTCACCCACAGAGGATAGTTGGATAATAAATCTGTAAAGAAGTTATTTCCATAGGAAGCTTGATAGTTTTGTCCCCTATCAATTGAAATATCATTTTTGATTTCTTGTTGTACGGACTGAAAGAGCTCTGCAGGTGTATTGTTGTAATTATCCAGATTTGTTGTAATAAGCTTATAATCTTGTGTAAACTCATCCGTATTAGAAATATGATTCTCTTCGAAGCTTTGTAGGGTTTCTTTTGAGGATGTCACAAGAACCAATGCAGTTGTTGGAGCATGTTTTTTCATCATACTGATTAAGGATGTAGAAAGCGCTTTGTTTTTATTTATCAGCATTAGTCCATCAGATCTAAAAACGGGATGAAGTATAATATCACCAGAAACGAGCTCACTAATTAACTTTTTCGTATAATACAAGTTATTTGAATTTGATTTTTTATTACTCATAATAACTCCCTTCTGCTTTTGTATAGGAATAGTTTACTATAGAAAATGAAGATCTGTATATAGAATATTATGAATCAGCCCATATGTTTGTGATATCATAAAAAAATCATTTCATGGTTGTAATTGACTTAAAACAGTCACATATTACTTGATAACCTAAGGTACTTGGATGTACATTATTATATTTTATCAAGGTATAGCAGTATTCATTGCCTTTGAAGGCGGCATAAACATTTGCAACACCAGATATATGATACTCATAATTTCTCAATGTACTCCTTATTGTGCGGTTAAAAGCTGTAACCCAAGCTTCTGCAGCGTCATGCAGTTCATGATGAATAGGATAAGGGTTGTAAATATCCATGATATAGATATGGCAGTGGTTGTTTAGGCATCGAACTTCTTTTAACAATGCATAGAGGTTATATTGAAAGCACTCCAGAACCTGATTTAGCTTATTTGGAGAATACTTATTTTTTAATATATCATTGCCTCCAATGCAGATGGTTATAATGGAAGCGTTTGTGATGGCATTTCTATAGTTATTGTTTATGGTGACGGCATCTAGCAAGTCCTTACTTGTCCAGCCAAGAACACCAAGATTGCAATAGCTTAACCATCGATATTTTACAGAGCATATCAGCCAATTATAATATAAGCGAGTATAGCCCCGCCCTAGAAAGGCACCTACACCAACAGACAGTGAATCACCTAAGGCTAAATATTTTGATGATGAGTAACTTCGATATTCACTGGCCAAATAGGCCAGAAATAAAAAAGGCAACAACCTGTACATAGAACACACCTCACTATATATTGACAAAGCTGCATAGTTTGTCTAATCTCCTGTTGTATATTATGCTGACCTTTGAAATATTGTGATATGTTAAATTTGAAGTTACTATTTCGTGCAATAAATGGTAGAATAAGGCAGGAGTTAAATAGAAAGTATCAAGAAATTGAGGTGGTACCAATGGCGAAGTTGTTAAATATTGATGTAATCAATGAATTAGAAAATCGTTTGGTTGAATTGTCAAAGCAACCAGACTTAACTACTGGAATGGTAAGAGCAATGTCTGCCAATGTTTTTAAACTAATTGAGGACAAGGGTCTTGAGAATGTATTGGAGCTTTGTGAGCAGCTGCTGGAGAAACGAAGGTGGGCATTGGGCGTAGTTGCCTATGACTGGGCTTTTAGAATGAAAAAACAATATAAGAAGGAAACCTTCTATATATTTGAAGGTTGGCTCAAGAAGTATGTTAGAAGCTGGGGCGATTGCGATGATTTCTGTACCCATGCATTTGGAGAGCTGTTGCTTCAATACAACAGCTTCTTTGAAAATATACTTGAATGGACTGAACATAAGGATTTCTGGGTTAGGAGGGGAGCTGCTGTGATTCTCATTTATCCTATTAAAAAGGGGAAGCTGACAGAGCAGCTTCCCTTCCTGATAGCAGATCGATTGATGAAGGATGAACATCATCTGGTTTTAAAAGGCTATGGCTGGATGCTAAAGGTGCTATCAACTGTCAAACCAGAGGATGTCTTTGAATACCTAAAAACAAATAAGAGCCAAATGCCGAGGATTTCATTGCGGTATGCCATTGAGAAATTTGATAAAGATAAAAAGACGATATTGATGGAGGCTGAGAGCTTAAACTTCCAATAGTTCTTTTCTATCTGCGGCTTCAGGCATTCTTTCAAACCACTTATTATCAATCATGATATGAAAGCCATCCTCTGCATATAAAGCGATGTCAGACATAAAACGAGTAAGCACTAGTGATAAATCGTGCCGCATCACTCTTGATAAGGAAATGCCTGTAATTGCAAGCCCTAAGGCATCCAATACAACTACATGGAATAGGATCAATTTATCTGAAAAAACGGTTTCTGTTGAATTTGTTACTTCGGTATCAAGGCATGTTGGAACAGTTAGGTCAGCTTTCTTTAGGGCGGAGCCTATGGTTTCCATATGGTTTTCTGATATTTCTATCCCTCTTAATAAGTAGTCCTTTATTACCTTATTCCTCGTGCTTTGGCATAACCCTGTGAGAAATGCTTTTCCTAAGGAGTTCCTATGATAGCTCAAGTTTAACCGACTAATTTCAGAGGCGTTAAGAGGTCTTTTTTCACCAAAAAAACCTTTGAGAAAGCTTTTCTTATCAACAAAATCTATTATTTCCGGTATGGGTAAATTAGGTTCTTTTATAAACAGACCCTTGCCCAACATAACCTCATCTGCCATATTAAAAAGCTCTATGGTGGTGTTTATGGATTGATTAAAGAAATCACGGACATCAGCCCGAGTACATGAACCTCGCGCTTCAGCATAGTTCGTTAATCCGAATTTAGCCATATATCTAACGTAGGTAAGCATAAAACGGTCAGAGTATAAGCTTGATGCCTTCAAATTGACGTCTTCCATTGTAAAGCCTCTTGGCAGGGGATGATTTATTGTTTTAAATATATTAGCAATCTGCTCGACCACTTTATTGGATGCATCTAATGAAACTTTTAATACTGATTTAATTTCAGGATCATGGGCTTTTTCAATGAAGTAAGATAAGACACATTTTGAAGCACTATTATTGATATAAGCATTGAAGAGCTCTGCCGTTTCACCAGCAGTCAGCAGTATATTTTGCGTATCATGAGTAATATTCATTTTAAGACCTCCTACAATAGTATTATCAATTTTTGTATTCCCCAAAATTACTGAATTTATGTATGCTGGAGGACAGGCTATTATTCAAAGCTAGAATATATTATTTTATACTTCAAAAGATTATTTCATAAAAGAGGCTGCTGCTGTATAATATGGCTGTAGCAGATATTACATTAGAAGTTGAATTTGGGGTGGTCATATAATGATAAAATATATAAAAACTGTTTCAATTTTGTTTTTAGGTGCGCTGATAGGTGCATATTCTTTCAATAATGTGCTTTTGCCAAGCAATCTAATCGCTGGAGGCCTTGGGGGCATTGCTACTGTTATTGCAATTTGGTACTCGATAAATATCCAAATCATATTGGCTATATTATGTCTTCCGATATTGATTTGGGCGTATATAACCTTTGGCATAAAACAAATTATTTATGCGTTTACTTGCTTTGCTTTTTTTACAATTTTACTTGGTATAATGAGGATGCTGCCTGCATTAAATGTAGATGTGGTGCCAGCGGTACTGGTTTCAGGGGTATTATTCGGAATATCCGGTGGAATCGTATTGAGATTGGGTGTGGCAAATGGACCAGAAGCTCTTGTGGGAATTTTTCTGAAGAAAAAGTATGGTATTTCTATTGGATTGTTTTTTACAATACTTAATACCATAATTGTTTCATCCTCCTTGCTGCTGCCGAATTCATCCTTGAATAACATATTATATTCCATGATGTCGATTTATATATCGGGCAAGGTGACAGACTTCATAGTGGCTGGCTTTAGAAGGGACTACGAGGTAACAATCATTTCGAATCAGTATGAGGCGATCACAGCATTTATACATAAGGATCTCAAGCGTGGGGCAACCTTTATAAAGGGTCTTGGAACATACAACCATGAAGAAAAGATGCTGATTAAAACCCTGGTAAGCAATTCTGAGCTGATCACATTGAAGGAATATGTAAAAAATACAGATCCAAAGTGCTTTATGTATATCAATGAAAGCATTGGTGTGGTGGGGAACGGATTTGTTGAATGATAAGCCAAAAATCTCCCTTGACAATTCTATTGGCAAAGAGTAAAATGGTAAAAACTTCTATTAGGTGGTATTGTTATGACTTACAACTATAGAACACAACGAAACAACTGCCCGAGCCCGAGTTAAAGCATTTGTGCCGTAATAAACAGGCGCAAGTGTCATTTTTGCTTGTGCCTGTGTAGTTTAGAAATCGCTATGCAGGATAGACTGTATGGCGATTTTTGTTTTTGTATAGCCCCCAAAAGAAAGATTCTTCACTGCGTTCAGAATGACGGGATACGGATAGTATATATTACACCTAACTCTTTACAATAAGGAATAATTTGCGTTCGTAAGGTTTCA
>JAQSYB010000064.1 GCA_029256365.1 Clostridia bacterium | reverse complement strand
GATAGATCATATTATATCAGATAAGTCAGGAGAATTCGTTCAGGCTGTTTTTGATAAGAATGATGTAAACATTGAGAAGCTGTTGGATTCGAATGCAGAATACATAAGATCCAAGGATGGTTCTAGCTTTATTAGATATATTGGTAATGGAGTGCATGTTGAGGGCTATATGGCCACGGACAAGAAGCTTGTAAAAGCAATACAACGCTGGCATGTGATACAGGATGATGAAACTGTAACCTGTAGTATGGAATTAATCTTGGAAGACATGAAAGCACCACAGCTTTGGTATCTGCATTTTAAGAAAGTAAATAGTGAATGGAAGATTTTTATGCTGGAAAACGATATATAGCAGCGAAAGCGAAGGAGCATATAGAGCACCTTACTTTGGTTCAAGGTAGGTGCTCTTTTATTTGTATTAAGATTGTACTTTAATACAAATATGTTATTTCATGCTACAATAGAGATAGAACATCTAATATAAGGCAGGTGATAAAATGGAGATATACAGAATTAATAAAAATATATTAGAATCAGTTGACTTCAATGATTTTAAGAATGCACAACAGGAGCATTATTGGATGATAGCCGAACCGGATGAAATCAGTAAGCATAATGACATCTTTCGATTTCATCAGTCTACTGTATTAGAATGCAGCAGCTCCAAACAGCATCCTAGGCTTGAAGTTTATGATGAAATGAGTTTCGGGGTAATCAATATTATTCAGTATGTTGATAATTGGTTCGAAGCCAAGGAGATTAATTTTTATATCACAAGGAATTATTTGATTTTTATTTCAAAGGGCAAGAATAAGTTGATTGAACAGATAAAAAGTGAAATCACACAAAATGTTCAAGATTCACCCAATTATAATATCAATGAATCAAAGATTTTATATATGCTCTTAGACCGGTTAACCTCAATGGATAATGTTATTTTAAAAAAGATTGAATCAAGTATAGCAGCACTTGAGGAACAAGTGTTATCAGGAGTCGATAAGGACTTTACGGAACAAATAATAAAGCTACGCAAACAGCTGTTGTATTTAAAGCGCTATTATGAGCCTCTGATCGATATTTCAGAAGATCTTGAGGAAAATGAAAATGGCCTAATTGACGAAGGCGCTATCAGATATTTTAAAATATTGATCAATCGGATTCAAAGACTAAACCATAACGTTATGAATTTAAGGGATTATGTAACTCAGGTAAGAGAAGCATATCAAGCACAGGTGGATATAAAACTCAATAAGACCATGAAGTTTTATACAGTTATCACCACTATTTTCCTTCCATTAACACTCATAGCAGGTTGGTATGGCATGAATTTTACACATATGCCGGAATTGAGCTGGATTTACGGATACCCCTTTGTTATGTGTTTGAGCTTGGCGGTCGTTGCCATCTGTCTGTACTATTTTAAACGTCACGACTATTTATAGAAAAATAAAAGCTTTGTATTAAGGCGCTTTGTTATACAGTTTGTGTTGTACTCTGTGAAGTGAGGCTAAAAAGTTCGTAAGTCTGGCACGATGCTAGCATTCAGAGGCACGGATGCCTCATTGAATCAGGTAGGACTTTTTAGTTTCACAAGCAGTTAAGTACAACCAAGCTGTATATTTTTGCGCTGTATACAAAACTTTTAATTTCTACAAGTTTGTTAATAATCTGAGGTAGCTGACTTAAATAACTACATCACCTGAAGTATATAGCACTTCAAGTAGAGAGATTCACTGGTGCCTAGCAAGGTCGGATGATCCTTAGCCTGTGTACGGAACTCTACTTGTCTTACTATTTTTTTTGCATCTCTGGCTGCGTCCTGAAGCATTTCTTCAAATAGATTAGGAAGCATGTAGTGTGAGCAGGAGCATGTAATTAGGAATCCTCCAGGCTTTACCAGCTTCATGCCTCTGAGATTAATTTCCTTATAGCCTCTGTATGCGCCCTCCAAAGCGGACTTTGTTTTGCAAAATGCAGGAGGGTCCAATATAACCACGTCAAATTTTTCGTTATTCACCTGGCATTCTTTGAGATAATCAAATACGTTGGCCACAACACCTTTTACCTTATGCTGCAAGCCATTTAGCTCTGCGTTTTTGTTTACATACTCAATTGCATGCTCAGAAATATCAACAGCTGTTACTTCCTCTGCACCATAATAAGCGGCATGTAAGGCAAAACCGCCAGTGTGAGTAAAGGTATCCAGTACCTTTGCCCCCATAACCAGAGGCTTAAGAGCTGCTCTGTTTTCCCTTTGATCCAGGAAATAGCCCGTTTTTTGACCATTCTCAATATCAACCAGCATTTTGATTTCATTCTCTAAAATTTCTACTGTAGTATCAAACTCACCGCGAAGGAAGCCCTTCTTTTGTTCCAAGCCCTCCTTTTCCCGAATCTGAACATCATTTCGCTCAAATATTCCCTTGGGTTGTATAATCTCTTCTAAAAGTTCAATGATGAGGTCCTTATACTTCTCGATACCAAAGGATAATGTCTGGATGCTTAAATAATCTCCAAATTTGTCAACAATCAATGCAGGAAGCAAGTCAGCTTCGCCAAATATAACTCTGCAGCTGCTCGTATCTACAAGCTTCTTGCGATATTCCCATGCATCGTTGATGCGTTTTCTGAAGAACTCTTTATTGATTTCCTCATGTTGACGTGTAAGCAATCTTACAAGTATTTTCGATTTATTGTTAATATAGCCTCTGCCCAAAAAGACACCCTTGAAATCGTGTACATCAACGATATCGCCAGGTTCATAGGAGCCTTCAATTGATTTAACCTCATTGTCAAATATCCAAGGGTGGCCCATTTGAATACGTTTCTCTTCGCCTTTTTTTAATGTTACTTTTATCATTTGCATCCTCCATATGGCTGTTTGTTTTATGTATGATATAAGCTTTCGGTATAAACTTTTCATTATATTCATTATGTGCAAAACATTCCCCTTGATTCATTTGCCAAGAAAATAAGTTTTAATATGACAATAGCAAAGGCAGGAACATTTTGATGAATGATCATGTTATGCAAATTAAATTATGGATTAAGCATATTACTTTGTCCAGTATTATATTTACATTTTTGGCTCATTTGAACCTTCTTTCGTCATGAATAAACAATATTTCCCGGGAAATCGACCTGAATTCTCATGATATTCCCTTGCTCAAATACTTACAATTTCCTGGAATTAGGGTATAATGATATTGTTGATTTATTAACAAAAAGTTAGAGGGAATCTTTGCTTTTCCTATAGATAAACTTTCTAATTTGGGTTGAAACTTTAGCAGGGTAAACTGCGTCTAACAACAAGGCAGAAAAAATGAACTGGAGGTAATTGAATTGAAACGTATATGGAAGAGTATTTTGCTAATAGCAGTGGTTATATTTACTATGCAGTCATATCAGGTGGTGCTTGCTCAAGGCTTTCAGGATGATGTGAAAATTGATATGAAGGTAGAAGTAGGCTTTGAGGGATATTATAAGCTGGGAAATTATGCACCTTTCTATTTTGAGATAGATAACAAGCTGAAGGATATAAATGGAGAACTGCAAATTGAATTACCAGACGAAATGGACAATTTAACAGTGTATTCAATGCAGGTAAATCTTCCAAATCAATCTACCAAGAAATTTATGATGAGTGTACCTATAAACCGCTTTGCTTCAAAGCTTCAGGTGAATATCGTGGAAGGCAACAACAAGGTTTTCAGCAAATCGATTAAGGTAAATCCAGGGGCTAATATGGAAACCTTTGGCATAGGCATTCTAAGTGACGATTATGAAAGTGTAAAATACATAAATAAAGTTCCTACAGGAAATTATACACAGTTTTCGACCAAAACAGTGAAGCTAAATGAAGGCATGCTTTCAGAAAACATGGATATCCTCAAGAACTTCGATGTGATTGTTATAAACAATTATGATACCTCCAAACTGACAGCTGAGCAGTATGGAGCCCTAAAGGAATGGGTGGCAGATGGCGGGAATCTGCTTATAGGCACGGGTCCATCCCATAGCAAGACTCTTGCTATATTTAAGGACGATTTTATAACTGGAGAAATTGGTGAAATTTCTACCTTGTCAACAAAGCAGCTTTACCAGGTTGCACAAGGCAATGCGGTAGGAGAAGGCATGCAAATCAGCGTGCTGGAACTGAAACTGAAAGGTAGTGTGCCGGTTGTAGCTGAGGGTAGTACACCTTTGCTGTTGAAAATGGAAAAAGGAAGCGGTAGTGTCGCAGTAGCAGCCTTTGACTTTGGGCTAGAACCTCTATCAAGTTGGGTAGGGCGGTCCAGTTTTTCAGAAAAGCTGCTGCAAAAGTTAATGCCTAGCTTATACAACAATCCCTATTATGGAAAAGATATATACATGAATAACAACATGTATGCCATTGATAACAGCTTGAGAAATATTCCCGAGCTGCCAAAAGCAAAAACAAGCAGCCTTATTATTTTGTTATTTGCTTATATTTTAATTGTAGCGCCTTTAAGTTATTTCATATTGAAAAAGCTAGATAAAAGAGAGTGGATGTGGCTCACGGTGCCAGCAGCATCTCTAATCTTTGCATTAATCGTATATACAACGGGCTTCGGGACCAGAATGAATGAGCCCATTGTCAACGTGATAAATATTGTGGAATTTGGAAACAGCGGCAGCGCAGCACCGAAAAGCTTTGCAGGTGTATTTACGCCTAATAAATCCAATATTAGAGTAGAGGCAGCTGATGGAATGAGCATTAAGCCTATCGTTGTGAACGCTTATGATCATTATGGTCCAATGCCGAATGCTGAGGATGATAAGGAAAAACAGATATCTACAAAGGTGATTGTATCTCCTAAAATGGCGATAGAATTTTATAGGACTTCGGTTTGGAGCATGAAAACCTTAATGCTGGAAAACAAAGAAAATGTGACTGGAAAATTTGATGTAAAAATAAATTATTCCAAAGGGGCATATCAAGGGACTGTCACAAATCAATCGGATTTTGATTTACAAGAATGCTATATTGCAACCTCAAATGAAGTAATAGATATCGGAGCAATTAAGAAGGGTGAGACAGTCAATTTAAAGGATAAGAAGGGCAAGAGCTATTCCTATCCCTATGAAATGATTAATGCCATATATCAAGACCCATATCAGGGAAGGAAGCCTGGACAAAAAATCACAACGGAAGAAATCGAACAGTTTCGAAAGAATCTGCAAAAACGTCAGATCATGGAGTATTTCTTAATGGGTGGCGGTCAGGGCATCAAAGGTGCCAAGCTGGTAGGATGGAGCGACAATCAAATTGCCAAAGAACTATTGGTCAATGGCAAGGCTACAAAGAAGTTTGAAAAGAACCTAATTGTTTCAGATGTTTCCATTACCTTTAAGACAGGAAATAAAGCCAGCTATCCATTTGGATATTTACAACCTGCAATAACAAAAAACAATCTGACCAACGGCAGCTATGATGAGTATGGCAAGATGTTCTACGGCAGAGGGGATGTTGAGATTAACTTCCAAATAGACCAAGACATAATAGTTGACTACCTAAAGCTTCAATACACTGTAAACCAAGGTGGTCAAACTCAGGTAAAACAATATATTTGGAATTATAAAACCAACTTGTGGGAAGAAGGCAATTATTCTGCTTATTATCTGGATGCAGAGAGAATTGGAAAGTATGTTAACAACAACAATATGAAGATGAAGTTTGAATTGTATGACGGCAATCTTCAGCTTCCTCAAATATCTGTGGAAGGAAGTGTGAAATAATGCTGGAGATTAAAAGCCTATACAAAAGATATGGAAAGTTCTATGCAGTAGAGGACCTTAACTTATCTATTCCAGAAGGTGAGATATTTGGATTTGTAGGCCCCAATGGTGCAGGCAAATCCACTACAATGAAAATCATATGCGGCCTCCTTACTGCAACCTCTGGTGAGGTATATATTGATGGTGTGGATGCACTGCGGCAAAACAAGAAAATTAAAGAAAAGATAGGTTATATGCCTGACTTCTTTGGTGTATATGATGACTTAAGGGTAGATGAATACCTCGACTTTTATGCCTCTGTATACAAGATAAAAGAAGAAAATAAAAAGAAGATAATAGATGATTTATTAGAGCTTGTTGATTTAAGCCACAAGAAGGAGGCTTATGTTGACAATTTGTCTCGGGGTATGAAGCAAAGACTATGTTTGGCTCGCAGCTTGATACATAACCCTAAGATATTGATATTAGATGAGCCTGCATCTGGCTTGGACCCAAGAGCTAGAGTGGAAATGAAGGCTATACTTCGAAATCTCAAGGACATGGGCAAAACCATTTTGATCAGCTCGCATATACTTTCTGAATTGGCAGAAATGTGCACGAGTATTGGAATTATTGACAATGGTAAAATGGTAATAAGCGGCACGGTTGCAGATATCATGCAGCAAATATACAGCAAGAAGCTGATAAAGCTGAAGGTGAATGATAAACTGGAAGAAGCGGTAACGATATTAAAGGAATTTCCATTTATCGATAAGATTACAACGGGGGAAAATCTGATACAATGCGGGTTTGATGGTGGAGACGAGGATATGAGCCGAGTATTAAATACACTCATAACAAGAGGGATTCCAGTTGCAACCTTTGCACAATTAGACGGCAATCTGGAGGATGTATTTATGAAGGTGACAAAGGGAGGCGAGGAGAAATGATGATGAATCCTGTACTTCTCAAGGAACTAAAGGTCAAAATGAGAAGCTGGAAGGCTGCAGGCATAATTGGTGGATATCTTTTTATACTAGCGGCTGTGGCACTTTTTATTACCTATGCAAATGCCAATGATATGTATTCCAGCACCATAAATCCACAGTTTTCTATCGGTGCATACTCCGGCATTGCAGTAATACAATTTATACTTATATTATTCATTGCTCCAGCATTAACAGCGGGAGCAATTGCAGGAGAAAGAGAAAAACAAACCCTGGATCTTTTGCTTTGTACAAATCTGGCGCCAAGATCCATTGTGATTGGCAAGCTGTTGGCTTCCATGAGCCATATATTAATACTAATCATTGCATCCATTCCGATGTTTTCCATTGTGTTTTTGTATGGAGGAATATCAGTACTTGAGATTGCGCAATTATTTGGTTTCTATATCGTAACAGCGATAATGGCAGGCAGCATAGGCATATTTTTCTCGACATATGTAAAAAGAACCATAGCTGCGACTGTATTAACCTACGCTGTGGGCTTATTTATGTGTTTTGGCACTTTGTTTATAGCGGTATTTTATATCAGGATATTTTACAATTATGATTATCAAAGCTATTTGCCATTATTATACCTAAATCCTTTGGCTGGCTTCAGCTCATTGCTGACGACGCAATTTGGAGGCCAGTATGCTAATATCTTCAACATGATACCAGGCTTGTATATGGGAAATGCTTTTACCTACAAGGGTCCTGCACCCTGGTTGATCAATACCTATGTGAATATTGGAATCAGTGTGGTGTTGTTATTTTTGGCATCAATTAAAATAAACCCTGTGAGAAAAAGTCTATTCTCATTCCTCAAAAGAAAGTAGGGGCTGGTCTGTGTGCTAGTCATCAACTTAATTTGCCATCGTTGTCATCCTGAGCAAAGCGAAGGATCTTAGTAATGAATTAAGATCCTTCAGTCCTTCTGCCTTCAGGATGACATCCTATTATTACGCTGATGATATTGGTCTGCACACCAACCCATGTTGATATAATATACCTCCCCAAATTAAAAATTGGAAGTGATTAAAATGAGTAAACTGGACAGAGAGCTACTTCAACTATTTAGAAAAGTTCGAGATCGAATTCATAGCAATTTAATATTAAACTATGGAGTAATTGGAGCAGCCATCGCATTGGGATGCTCCCTTTTGGCTGCCTTACTGTCTAGATTTATACCGATTTATGCAGTATACAGCAAGGGGGCCCTGGGCGTGATGGCAGCTGCTTTGGCAGCCATAGTATATGGAGCCTTTAAGACACCGGGCAATAGACAGGTTGCTTTAAAGGTAGACAGCTTGGGCTTGCAGGAAAGAACCTTGACAGCTGTAGAGCTTATCGGGGAAGAAAGTACTTTTGCAACCTTAGAAAAACAAGATGCACTGATGCATTTAAAAACGTTAAACTTCAAAAAAGCATTGCCTATCAGGCCAAATAGAAAGCATTTGGCTTTGTGTGCTATATTGACTGCTGTTTTGACAGTATCCGCATTTATACCAAATCCCATGGCAGAAAAGGCAAGAGAACTAAATCAGCTGAAGCAGGAAATCGCAAAGCAGCAGAAAAAAATTACTGAGGTAGAAAAAAAGGTAGCAAAAAATGCAAAGCTGACTTCAGAACAGAAAAAGGAAGCAGAAGCAAAGCTGCAGGAGCTGAAAAAAGAGCTAAAGGCAGCTCAAAATAAAAAGGATATTGATAAAGCTTTGCAAAAATCACAAAAGAAATTGGAATACCTAAGTGATAAATATACGGATAGCAAAGAGAATCTTGAAAAGCTTATGAATACCTTGGCTAAAAATCAAGAGACGAAGAGACTGGCTGATATGATAAGAAACAGCAGTGAAAAGGAGCTTAAGGATAATTTTAAGCAGTTTGCAGAGCAATTAAAAAAGATGGATAAGGAACAGTTAAAGCAGCTAGCGAAAAGCATTTCAGAGCTTACGGAGCAAATAAAGAACAATCCCGAGCTAATGCAAGCATTAAGAGAGCTTGCGGAGAAGCTAGGCAGTGGTGAATTAGGAGATGTATCAGAAGCACTAGATCAGCTAGGCGAAAGTATAGCAGATATGATGTCCGATGAAAGCTTCGGTAGTGCAATGCAGGAGCTGGCTAAGCAGCTGGGAGAGATGCAGCAGGGCCAACAAGGACAGCAGGATCAGTCTGGCACAGCAACCCCTGGAAATGGGAGTCAGGATGGCGGAGGTCAGCAGACCCCTGGTCAGGG
>JAQSYB010000063.1 GCA_029256365.1 Clostridia bacterium | reverse complement strand
AAAAATTGGATTTGCCAATTATTAAAACAACGTCAAAAAATACAAATAGGCTATTGGAGAAACCTTCAATAGCCTATTCTTATGAAGTTTTTATCATTGCCGGTTATTCGATTTCAAAGCCAACGTGTTCAATGCATTGCTTGATTTCACTTTTATCTGTGAGATCATTAAAGCCAACCTCTATAGAGCTTCGTTCCATATCTACATTTACCATCTGCACGCCATTTAATTTTCCTAATGCGTTTTCTACTTGAGTTTTCATTTGTACATTTTGCAAGCCTGTAACATTATAATGGACTCTATTCATAAAATTACTCCCTTCATCATGGTTGAATAAACTTAATCCTAGTATTTGTTTTAAAAGTCATTTTTATAAATAAAGTAAAAAAAGAAGCAAGACGAACTATTCTAAGTCATCTTGCTATGGTTGGATCTGTTCTATATTAGTTTTTACCTACAACATTTATTGGAGTTCCTTGAATAAATAATTTGATATTATTCGTCAAAAGATCTATCAGCCTTTGCCTAGACTCATAGCATTTCCAGCCAATATGAGGTGTAAGGATTACGTTATCCATGGCAAATAAGGGGTTGTTCAACTCAGGTGGCTCCGGATCTTGGACATCTAGGGCAGCACCAGCAATTTCGCCTTTTTGCAAAGCTTCTATCAAATCAGTTTCTTTAATAATTGGCCCTCTTGAGGTGTTGATTATAAATGCAGAAGCTTTCATCCGTTTTAAACTTTCTTTATTAATAAGATGTTTTGTTTCAGCGGTAAGTGGACAGTGAATCGAAACAAAATCACTATTCTCAAGCAATTCTTCCAGAGCTACCTGCTTGACATTTGAATCGCTGAAGGTCTTGGGAGTTCGGTTATAAACAAGTATGTTCATCCCAAAAGCCCTAGCAATCTTTATAACATGCTGTCCGATGGTCCCGGCACCAATCACTCCAAGAGTTTTATTTTGCAATTCGAAATGAGGCACTTGAAGACATCTTGTGAAATTATCGAAGTTATTTCTGGCAATCATTTTTTGCTGTAAAATCATTGAAGAGGATAAATTCAACATGAAGGTAATCGCTAATTGAGCGACTGCCTCAGTACTATAGCCTGGAACATTGCATACAGTGATTCCTTTTATAGCGGCAGCAACAATGTCAATGTTGTTATAACCAGTTCCTGCTTCGCATATGAGCTTGACTGAGGATGGGAATTGCTCAATTAAGTCTTTTCCTATTGGCAATTCCTTTGTAATGACAATATCCTGATCCTGAACCCTTTGCAGTATTTCTTCATTACTACTTTCATCAAACTTAGTAAAAGTACCTAATCCCATCAGCGGTGAAAAACTAAGTTGATTGTCAAAGTCTAGCCTCGCTGAATTGAGAAACACGATTTTATGCATGGGCACCTCCTATATTAATGATAATTTGGACATTGAACAGCGACAAAACAAGCGCAGCTTAACTCAATAATTTAGTAAAATTATCTACAGCAGTAGTAATATGCTCTAGCTCCTGGGCTAGGGATTGAACTACCACGGTTTGATTTTTTGAGGACACAGAGTAATCTTGAATGCTATCAGAAATAGTCACAATATTTTCTTGTATTCTCTTTAACATCTCATCTATTTTGTTTACTGAAGTACCTGTGCTCTCTGCCAGCTTTCTTACTTCACTAGCTACGATGCTAAAGCCTCTTCCCTCATTTCCTAATCGAGCAGCCTCGATAGATGCATTAATACCTAATATATTTATTTGTTTTGAAATTTTCTGAATCAGATCGACGATCTGGTTTGTTTCCATTACATTACCTTTTGCAGCTATAATCATTTTGTTTAAGCTTTCTACGCTTTCTGCTTGCTGCTCCGTAGCGCTGGATATTTCCTCTACACCAGAAGTGGATTCTTGAAGGCTTTCGTTAATTTCATTTGCCATGGTGGCAATGCTATTCATAAAAATATTTCTTTCATACTCAGAAATAATTACATGGCTAGCTATCATAGCAATTGGTTTCATTTGCTGTGGATCTCCACTTATGCCGATTGCACCAATGCGTACATTCTTTGAATCGATACCAACACTGAATCCAGGTCTAGTACCACTCATTTCTTTTGCCATATCTTCGGTTATAGCAATAAAATCAATTTTTCCTGACATAATATCTTTTGCACCAGAGTGAATGGTCCCAAGTCTTTCTGGTTGACTAGTAGCAATAATTCTTCCTTCCTCGCCAAAAATATGTGCGTTTTGACCAGTTTCCTTACTGATTAGATTGATTAATTGTTGTGCAAATGACGTATCAATAATAGACAAATGTATTACCCCCCCTATTTATTATTGAAAGAATATGTAAGTATCCCAGTATTAGGAATTCAACATTAATTTAGAATTCCCTTCAAGTTGCATAAAACTAAATATTAAGAATATTATGACTAATAAAACATGTTCTAATTGTGTCAGATATATCATGTTATTTTGAAAAATATTATAATTGAAGTAATGAGTATTTACAAGGGCTTTGACAAGAAAATAACAAGCAAAATCAATAATTTGACACAGAAAATAAAGCATAAAGATAGTTAAGAAAATAACATTAAATAATGATACAATTTTCTGAAAAAAGAAGGATTAATTAAAAAAAACTTGAATATATTCATAGTGGTCAGACCATCTGATATGCGGATGGCTTATTTCCTAAAAGGAGGGTTGTATAAGATTCGGGGGAGATTGGAATAGATAGTCTATTCCTAAATGAAACAAATGAATGAATAAAATTAACAAATATTAAAGGAGGTCATTATTCTATGTTAGCTATTTTAGCATCAATTCCAATTATATTGACAGTGGTTCTAATGGTTGGGTTCAATTGGCCCGCAAAAAGGGTTATGCCTGTAGCGTGGATTGTGGCAGTTATCTTGGCTGCACTTAAATGGGGAGTATCATTCCAATGGTTGGCAGGTGCTACCATTTTCGGAGGGTTAAGTGCATTTAATATTTTAATTATAGTTTTCGGCGCAATATTATTAATGAATACTTTGAAAAACAGTGGAGCAATAAAAGCAATTAATAAGACATTCTATGGCATCAGTCCTGACAGAAGAGTACAAGCAATCATCATTGCCTTCCTATTTGGCGCATTTATAGAAGGTGCAGCTGGATTTGGTACACCTGCAGCATTGGCAGGACCACTGATGGTTGGACTTGGATTCCCTCCATTGGCAGCAGCGATGTTGGCTTTGGTAGGTAACAGCACACCAGTAAGCTTTGGTGCAGTTGGAACACCTATTTTGGGTGGTGTATCTTCCATATTAGGATCTCCAGATATCGTAGCGAAAATCGAAGCCGCTGGCTTCACAGGACCTACATTCCTTCATAACGTAGGTATATGGGCAGCAATACCTCATGCAATAATGGGAGCATTCTTGCCTCTAATCATTGTTATGATGATGACAAAATTATTCGGCGAAAAGAAATCATTTAAAGAAGCATTTGAAGTAGCACCTTTCGCAATTTTTGCAGGTCTTGCTTTTGTAGTACCATATATCTTTATCGCATTTGTATTTGGTCCAGAGCTTCCTTCATTGGCATCAGGTCTAATTGCAATAGGCGTAGTTGTTACAGCAGCAAAGAATGGGTTCCTTCAACCAAAAACTACATGGGATTTTGCAAATAAAAGCAAATGGGATAGTTCATGGTTAGGTGCAACAGAAGTAGCTGCAGCAGATGAAAAAGAAACGAAAGAAATAAGCAGCTTCTTAGCTTGGCTTCCATACATTCTTGTTTCAGTTATATTAGTTGTTACAAGAATTCCAGCCATAGGACTGAAGCAGATTTTAACTAGTCCTACCTTTACAATTTTCTGGAAGGGTATATTAGGAACAAAATTAAATTACTCATTACAATACCTATACTTGCCAGGAACAGTAGCATTCATACTTGTATCCATCCTTACAATCTTCATGCATAAGATGGATAAGGATGTTGTGAAACAAACATGGAAAACTTCCTTTAAGCAAGTGATACCTGCAGCGATTGCCTTAAGCTTTGCAATAGCGATGGTACAAGTAATGCTAACATCTGGAAACAATGCAACTGGTGAAGTAGGTATGATGGTAGCCTTATCCAATGTAACTGCGGATATTTTCCAGGGCATATGGCCAATGTTTGCACCATTCATCGGTATACTTGGCGCGTTTATGTCAGGAAGTAATACAACTTCAAACATCTTATTCGCAGGCTTCCAATTTGGCGTAGCTGATCAAATTGGCATGTCAAGATTAATCATTGTTGGTCTTCAAGTAGTTGGTGGAGCTGCTGGAAACATGATTTGCGTACACAACGTTGTTGCGGCATGTACTACAGTAGGTGTATTAGGTAAAGAAGGTAGAGTTATTCGAACAAATATGATACCTTGCGTAATTTATGCTTTGGTCGCAGGTATCATTGCTTACATTTCGATGTCAATATTTGTACCAGGATTATTCTAAGAAAGATTTTGTAAAAAGATATCGTATAAAACGATTCATAAATAAACAGGTGAATTGAGGTAGATGATAGTGTTTAAACCGATTAAGACCAAACGGGTTTATGAACAAATCGTTGAACAGATAAAAGAACTAATGAATCAAGGCGATTTAAAACCCGGCGATAAGCTAATGAGTGAACGCGAATTATCAGATAAACTCGGAGTAAGCAGAACCTCTGTAAGAGAGGCTTTGAGTGCCTTAGATTTTTTGGGGATACTTGAGAGTAAGCAAGGTGAAGGAACGTTTATATCAGAGGTATCGGAACACCTACTCATCGAACCTCTAGCACTGTTTATGGCAATGGACCGTGAAGCAAGCTTAGAGCTGCTAGAAGTTAGAAAGATGATGGAATCCTATGCTGCAGAATTAGCAGCAATCCGGGCCAATGAAGAGGATATTGAGAAAATGACCAAAGTGATTGGATTGATGGAACAGGACTTCAAACAAAAAGTTTTGGGAGAAGAAAATGATGCAGTGTTTCATTACAATATCGCAGAGGCAACTGGAAATAGAATGCTGGTAAAGATGATGAACTTAATTTCCGATTTGTTGGTCCAGAATATGAGATCAAGCAGACAATATATGTTTAACAAAAAAGAGAATGCAGAGAAGCTATATTTGCAGCATCTGAACATCTTTAATGCAATTAAAGACCGGAAGCAGGATTTGGCAAAGCAAGCAATGTTTGATCATCTGGATTTTGTTGAAAAGGAATTGACTAGACATCGTAATGAATAACAATAAAAGATGCAGGGTAGTATGCTGATTATCCTGCATCTTAATAATTAACCAAGATTGGGAGGGAATGGAATTGAATATAATTATACCAATTAAGCAGGTCCCAGAAACGAGTAATGTAAAGATGGATAAAGAAACAGGCACTATGATTCGTGATGGCGTAGTAAGTGTAATTAATCCTCTAGATTTATATGCTATTGAAGCAGGCATCCAATTAAAGGAGCAGTTTGGCGGCAAGGTCACTGTATTGACTATGGGTCCACAGGCTGCTACAAAGGCATTAAAAGAAGCTATAGCAATGGGCTGTGATGAAGGGATACTTGTTTCAGACAGAAAGTTTGCTGGTGCGGATACCTGGGCTACTTCTTATACATTATCAGAAGCAATCAAACATATTGGAGAATATGATTTGGTGTTAGCTGGAGAAAGAGCTACAGATGGTGATACAGGTCAAGTAGGTCCGGGAATTGCTGCTTGGCTAGACATTCCATTGGCTACATATGTAAGTAAGATTGATGAGGTTACAAGCAACAATATAACAGTTGAAAGACTGGTAGAAGAAGGATATCAAATATTAGAACTGCCTTTGCCAGCATTATTGACTGTAGTAAAAGAAATCAGTAATCCAAGACTGCCAACCTTGAGAGGCAAGAAAAAAGCAAGAGTGAGTGAAGTTCCAATCATGTCTGCAGCAGATTTACAATTAGATGATGCTCGTATCGGATTAAAGGGATCTCCAACTAAGGTTGTAAAGATCGGTTATCCAAAGGTTACAAGAGGCGGCAAAATTGTTACGGCTGTAGGTGAAGAGGGTACAAATGAAGCAGTTGAAGGACTGATCAAATTCTTGGAATCAAAAGAATTGATATAGGAGGGATTATTGATGAGTTATGTATGGACGATTGCCGAGCAAAGCAAAGGCAAACTAAGAGATGTTTCTTTTGAATTACTAAGCAGAGGAAGAAAATTAGCTGATACAATGGATACAAAGCTTTGTTCTGTTTTGATGGGAAGTCATGTTTCTGATGAAACATTACAAGAGCTAATCTATAGAGGTGCAGATGAGGTTTATTTTATTGAAGATCCTCGTCTAGAAAATTTTATTGTTGAAACATATAGCAAGGTGCTATCCGACCTGATTAAGCAGTACAAACCACACTCTGTTCTTGCAGCTGCTACATCAAGTGGTAGAACACTAATGCCATACGTAGCAATACAAGTAAAAACAGGTCTAACAGCAGACTGTACAGAGTTGGATATTGAAGAAGGAACAAATCATCTATTGCAAACAAGACCTGCTATAGGTGGCAATATTATGGCTACAATTAAGACTCCGGATCATAGGCCCCAAATGGCGACTGTAAGACCAAAGTCCAGCAGATCATTGCCTATAGACAAGGCTAGAGTTGGTAAAATTATTAGATTACAGCTTAAGGATGAGTTGGTTGATCCTCGTGTGAAAGTGGTTGGATTTAGAAAAGATGCTGAAGAGTTCGTAAATATTGAAGAGGCTGAAGTTGTTGTATCTGGTGGTAAGGGTATGAAAAAGCAAGATAACTTTGTTATGCTTCGAGACCTTGCAAAGCATTTTGATGGAGTGTTGGGCGCTAGTAGAGACGCTGTTGATAGAGGCTGGTTGTCTTATCCTCATCAAGTTGGCTTAAGTGGAAAAACAGTTTCTCCAAAGCTTTATATTGCAGCAGGTATTTCTGGTTCTATTCAGCACTTGGCAGGTATAAAAACCTCTGAATATATAGTTGCAATCAATCAAGATCCAGATGCAAATATATTCCAGTTAGCAGACTTCGGAATTGTGGGTAATCTGTTCGAAGTTCTTCCAAAGCTGAATGCTAGATTGGAATCGTATAAGAAGGAGGGAAAGTAAGATGAAATATAATCTCGTTACCTTAGAAATCGTCGAGGAACTGAAACGTATTTGTGGACCTAAAAATGTCTTTAGTGATGAAGAGAAAATGGAAGCTTATTCCCATGACGAGACCAATGCAGCAGAATATGGGCATATGCCAGAGGTTGTTGTAACACCAACGACTGCAGAAGAAATATCACAGATTGTAAAGCTAGCCAATCGTGAGTTGATTCCAATTACACCTCGTGGTGCAGGAAGTGGACTTTCAGGTGGGGCAATACCGATCTTTGGAGGTATTTTGCTATCTGTTGAAAAAATGAATAAGGTTCTAGATATAGATTATGGCAATATGATGATCACTACTGAAACAGGAATTGTAACAAATGAAATCAATAACATCATTAAAGAAAAAGGATTGTTCTATGCAGGCTATCCAATGAGCTTGGAAACATGCTACTTAGGTGGTAATATTGCTGAGAATGCAGGTGGCGGCAAGGCAGTAAAATACGGCGTAACTGGAAAGTATATTATGGGCATGGAGCTTGTTACACCAACTGGAGATATCGTACATTTGGGCGGGAAGCTTTCAAAGGACGTAACAGGCTATGACTTAAAGCAACTAATTGTAGGCTCTGAAGGAACACTGGGTATCGTGACAAATGCAACGATTCGATTAACAGGACTTCCAACTGCAAAATCTACACTACTGGTGCTTTATAAAACACCAAAGGATGCCATTGATACAGTACCTGTAATTATGGCAAAAGGAACAATTCCAGTAAGTATGGAGTTTATGGATAAGTTGTCAGTTCAAACAGCTTGCGAATACTTAAATGAGAGTTTGCCATATCAACAAGCAGGTGCCATGCTATTAATAGAAGTAGATGGAACAAACCAAGAGCAAGTAGAATTAGATGCAGAGGCAATTGGTGATCTGTGTATGGAAAATGGTGCCATAGAAGTTTACGTTGCTGATAATTATACGACTCAAGAAAGAATATGGAGTGTTCGAAGGAATATTGCAGAGGCATTTAAGGTAGTGAGTCCAATTCAGAGTTTGGAGGATATCGTTGTTCCAATATCAGCAATTCCAGATATTATCCCTGAGTTAGATCGTTTATCTGAGATGTATGATATAAAAATTCCTTGCTATGGTCATGCTGGTGATGGCAATCTTCATGCAACCCTAGTAAAGAATCCAAACCATACAATGGAGCATTGGCATGAAATTGAAGCAAAGGCTTTAAGAGAGTTATATCAAATAACGAAGAAGTTAGGCGGTAAAATCAGTGGGGAGCATGGTATTGGTGTAAAACGTAAAAAATACATGCTGGAAAACATGGACCCAGTGGAATTAAGCTTAATGAAGGGTATAAAAAAAGCATGGGACCCAAATTATATTATGAACCCTGGTAAAATGTTTGATCTAGAATAATGAAGATTGCAGTTTCCATGTTTGGAAACTGCAATCTAAGTTTCTTTATGGATAGGTAAAAAGGAGGATGTTTTATGGCAACTGTAAAAATACCTTATTCAAAAGGGTTTATTGACTTGGAAGTATCGGACAAGAATCTCATAGGTGTACTTGAATCAAAGGCGCATCATTTTAAAACGGAAGACGATCAAGTTACAATTGCAAGGAAAGCATTAGAGAATCCCATTGGATCGCCTAGACTAAAGGATTTGGCCAAGGGCAAAAACAACATCGTAATCATCACCAGTGACCATACAAGACCGGTGCCTAGCAAGATTACTATGCCCTTGCTATTAGAGGAAATCAGAAGTGGAAATCCAGAGGCTGATATAACCATATTAATTGCAACTGGATTTCATCGTCTGACAACTACGGAGGAAATGATCAATAAATTTGGGGAAGAAATCAT